>CACOMS010000001.1 GCA_902628375.1 uncultured SAR86 cluster bacterium
TCAACTTGGTTATTTGAAAAACTATCTGTTGTAGTTTTATCGCTGAAAGAAGCAAATGATTTTGGTGTGCAATTCGTATTTGGATATCTATCAGATGGCGCTCCAAATGCTCCTTTTGCTGTAACAGATCCATCGAAAACATTTATTTTTGCTTTTGCTGGATTATCTTTAGTTATATTTATGTCAGCTCTATCAGCACTTCTTTGGCACATGGGAATCATGCCAGCTATCGTTAATGCACTCTCTTTATTATTTAAAAAACCTCTAGATGTAGGAGGTCCAGTAGGGCTTAGTGCAACAGCTAATGTATTCTTAGGACAATTAGAAGCTCCACTCTTGGTAAGACCTTATCTTGGTAAGATGACCAGAAATGAACTTTTAATAACCATGACTATAGGTATGTCCACTATAGCTGGTTCAGTGATGGTTATTTTTACTAGTATGTTAATGCCCATCTATGGTCCAGGACTTATAGGTCATTTTATTTCTGCTTCAATATTATCTGTTCCGGCTGGAATAATGTTTGCGAATATTATGATCCCACCGGAAGGAAAGACTGAAGAATTAGAAGGAGAGGGTGAAAATAAACTTTATAGCAGTTCAGCAGATGCTATTTCTCAAGGAACTCAGAGTGGTATAGAAGTATTCATCAATGTGGCAGGTTTGCTAATTGTTGTACTAGCTTTTGTATATCTCATAAATTTAGTTTTAGGGGTTTTTCCTGCAGTTAATGGTCAGCCTCTATCGCTGGAGTTGATACTTGGATATTTGTTTGCACCCATAGCATGGTGCATGGGTATACCTTGGGAAGAGTCCATCACAGCTGGTACTTTATTGGGTGTAAAGACAGCAATGAATGAGTTCGTTGCATACATTTATCTTGCTGATGTGGGGACTTACCCTCTATCAGAAAAAAGCAGATTAATTATGCTTTATGGTCTTTGTGGTTTTGCTAACTTTAGTAGCGTTGCTATTTTACTTAGTGGACTTGGAGCGATCATACCTCATAGAAAAGATGACTTGATAGCTGTTAGCGGTAAAGCATTATGGGCAGCCTTTTTAGCTTCTTGTATGACAGGTTACGTTATAAGTCTAATTTAATTCCCCAAATTCTTTGAGACAAAATGCGACCTGCATAAAGGGACGTATCTTTCATTGCCGCCTATTTCTATTTGTTCTCCTTCAGAAATTATTTCATTTTTATCATTAATACGGACAACCATTGTTGCTTTTCTTCCACACCAACAAACTGTCTTTATTTCTTTTAAGTTATCTGCCCAAGCAAGCAGGTATTTACTGCCTTCAAATAATTCACCTTGGAAGTCTGTTCTAATGCCGAAAGTTAGAACAGGGATGTTAAGCTCATCAACCACTCTTCCTAGGTCATGTACTTGTTTTTTAGTTAAAAATTGAGCTTCATCTACTAGCAAACAATCAACTTTCTCTTCTTTTAATTGATTACTGACTTCTGTATGTATGTCTGTTGAGTTATTGAATGGATGAGCATTTGATTTTATTCCTATTCTTGAAACTATCATTCCCTTTTCAAAACGGTTATCTTCAGAAAAAGTAAACATCATTGTCTTCATACCTCTTTCTAAATAATTATGATTGGCTTGGAGTAGGGCAGTAGATTTACCCGCATTCATAGAAGAATAATTGAAATAAAGTTTTGCCATAAAACTAGTTTAATACACCTTAAATGTTGAAGCATAGATATTGTGTTAGTATTTGCGACCTCTATGAGCCAAGGGACTGAAAATTTAGAACAAGAACAGGAATCTATTGAGATTTCTCATCCTGAAACTTTAAGTGTATGGGGGTTAGCTTGGCCACCTATTTTAGGAAATCTTCTTTGGTCAAGTGTTGGAATTATATCTATTAAAGCTGTAGGAAGTTTAGGAGCGGAAGCAGTAGCTGCCGTAGGAACTGGTCAAAGGCTTGTTTGGGTTTTTCAGGCTTTATTAATGGCAGTAATGACTGGTACTACCGCGCTTGTTGCAAGAGCTGTCGGTTCAAAAGATATGTTAGAGGCTGCTCACGTTACTAGGTTGGCTATATATGTAAGCTTAATTCTATCCATACTGACAACTTTGGTTACTATATTTTTTGCAGAAGAATTAATTAGTATCTTTGGTTTAGATCCTGTTACACAAGAATTAGCTGTTACTTATCTGAATGTATCTATAATTTTTATTCCTTTCATGACTTTCGGAATGGTTATAGGAGCTTCATTGAGAGCAGCAGGTGACGTAAAGACACCCATGTATATAGGAATAATAACTAATATCTTGGCTATATATTTATTGCTGGGGCTTGTTAATGGTCAGTACGGAATGCCTAAGTTAGGTATTGTTGGTGCTGCCTTAGCAATGGGAATATCTTTTATTCTTGGTTCAGCCATACAACTATACTTATGGATGGCTGGAAAATTAGTGGTTCCTTTGGGCAAAGCCGGTTCATATACAAAAGAAAGACTTAACCAATTAGTGACAGTTAGTTATCCAGCGGGTATAGAAAGTATGGTTTTTCAATTTGGGATGCTTGCATTCTTTTGGATTGTGGCAATGTATGGCACTGCAGAAGTTGCTGCTTATAATATAGGCGTCAATATTCTTATGTTGTCCTTTATTCTAGGAAACGGTTTTTCTGTAGCTGCAGCTACACTTTCAGGCCAATTTTTAGGAGCATCCAATCCAGAGGGAGCATATAAAAGTGCTTATCAATCAGCAGGCATGACCGTTTTGGCTATGAGTCTAAGTGGCTTGTTACTTGCCTTTTTTGCTGAGCCTATAGCGTGGTTCTTTATTCAAGATCAAGAAGTAGTTAGATATGCAGTGATATTTGTATGGATATTTGCTATTTCTCAGCCTTTTATGGCACTCGAGTTTTCATTAGGTAGTACGCTTAGAGGTGCAGGAGATACAAGATCTCCATTAATCATAACAATAGTAGGACTGCTCTTAGTAAGAGTGCCAATAGCATTCTTGTTGTATTATTTAGAAATGCCAGTTCAGTGGATATTTGCAACTTTAATTTTTGATTATTTTGCAAAAGGTGTATTACTCATCTTGAGATACAAATCAAGAAGGTGGATGAAAGTTTTAAAAGTAGATGTTTAATATAAAATAAGCTTATGAATACTAAAGGTGATTTAAAAATATATCAGGAGAATTTTGTCTCTATAGTAGAAATAAATAGAGCGCCCAATAACCATTTTGACTATCAGCTAATTGGAGAAATAGCTGATATTTATGAGGAATTAGATACAAACAAAGAATGTAGAGCAATAGTGTTATGTTCAGAAGGTAAACACTTTTGTGCAGGAGCTAATTTTGATCAAGATAGGGATATGCATGATAAGAAAGATCCTTACGAAGAACTATACAAGCAAGCGGTACGTTTATTTAAAACAAAAAAACCTGTGATTGCAGCAGTTCAAGGAGGGGCAATAGGAGGTGGCCTTGGTTTAGCTTTAAGTGCTGATTTTAGAGTCGGTTGCAATGAATCAAGATTTTCTGCCAATTTTGCAAAATTAGGATTTCATCAAGGTTTTGGAACGTCAGTTACTCTTCCAAGGGTTATTGGAATTCAACATTCTTCAGATATGTTGCTTACTGCTAGAAGAGTTAAAGGAGATGAGGCGATGCAAATGGGTTTAATTGATAAATTAGTTGATATTAAAGAAGTGAGATCAGAAGCAATATCTATGGCCAATGGAATTACTAATTCTGCTCCTCTAGCTGTTGAGAGCATTAGAGCAACCTTAAGGGAGGGACTAGCGGAACAAGTTGAAAAAGTAGTTGGTCATGAATTAGAAGAACAAATGAGATTACAAAAAACTAGTGACTTTAAGGAAGGGGTTAAATCTACTCTAGAAAGAAGAGAAGCTAATTTTAAGGGGGAATAATGAAAGATTTAGACATAAAAGAATTAGATGGAGGCGTAGGAGCTGAAATACACGGAGTAGATCTCCAAAAATTATCTAATTCTGAATTCGCAAGCATAAGAGACGCCTTTGTTAAATACGGTCTCATTTTTTTTAGAGAGCAGCCTATTTCTCCAGAACAACATATTGAGTTTGCAGAACGTTGGGGCGAAATAAATATCAATAGATTTTTTGCTAAAGTAGAAGGCTATGATCAGATAGCTGAAGTACTCAAAGAAAAAGATCAAGAACTTAATATTGGAGGTGCTTGGCATACCGATCATTCATACGATGATATTCCTGCAATGGGATCTATATTAG
Organism: uncultured SAR86 cluster bacterium; assembly: GCA_902628375.1. Lineage (GTDB taxonomy): Bacteria > Pseudomonadota > Gammaproteobacteria > Magnimaribacterales > Magnimaribacteraceae > CACOMS01. The sequence goes on from CACOMS010000001.1 coordinate 4,250, forward strand.
TCGCTAAAGAAGTTCCTGATCAAGGAGGGGACACACTATTCGCTAACATGTATAAGGCTTATGAAAATCTCTCAGATGGTTTTAAGGAAACCTTAAGTAATTTAAAAGCAATTCATTCGAGTAGACATGTTTTTGGTGAGCAATCAAGCTATGGAGAACAGACAAATAATCAGATAAGAAACCCAGAGCTTGCTACGCAAGATGCTATACATCCAGTAATTATTACTCATCCAGAGAGTGGAAAAAAAGCTTTATATGTAAATCCATCTTTTACAATAGGAATAGAAGGATGGTCAAAAGAAGAATCTAGAGCTCTTCTAGACTTTTTATATTCACAAGCTGTTTCTGAAGAGAATATAACCAGATTTAAATGGAAGAAAGATTCTATTGCCTTTTGGGATAATCGATGTACTTGGCATTATGCGCTTAATGATTACCCTGGGAAAAGAAGATTGATGCATAGAATTACAGTTGAAGGATCAAAAATTTCATAAGAATGGATGCATTAGACAATATATTACTAAGAAACTCAGCTAGATCTTTAACCCTTCCTCATCCAACGGAAGAGGAAATGGAAACCGTTTATAAGGCTGCCTTAAGAGCACCAGATCATGCGTGGTTAAGACCTTCTAGATTTATCCAAGTAACAGGAGAGGGCTTGAACAAACTTTCTGAAATTTTTGTTGAGTACGCAAAAGAAAATATTGATGATGTTTCTCCAGAGACATTAGAGAAATATAAGTCAGCTCCTTTTAGGGCACCGATGGTTATAATTTTAGTAACTAATGTAACTGAACACCCTAAAGTACCTGAGATAGAACAAATGCTTTCTTCAGCCACGGCAGGTCAAAATATTCTCTTAGCTTTAAATGCTTTAAATTATTCTGCTATATGGAGGACAGGAATTTTTGCCTTTAATGAAATGGTATCTCAAAGGATGGGACTTGAGGAAAATCAAAAAATTATAGGTTACTTATACGTAGGTACTTCTGAAGGTAAAGTTAAGAATATTCCTGAATTAGATCCGTCAGATTATGTAACTGAATGGAGTTAGTATTTAGACATATTTAAAGTTAGGTAATAAAATTAAATTTCTTTAATAACAAGGAAGAGACAATGCAACAAAGCAAAGAGGTATTAGAAGCAGAGTTTTTTTATAGGAATCCTCTAAAAAATAATGAGGATAAACCTGTTTTTGGTTTAGAAGAGCCAGATCCAAATAACTTGAGACCAAACCACACGGGTTTTATCAAACAAATATTTAATGCGAGAGAAGAAAATAACACTTTAGCTTCTTCAGGATTCGCTTTAATAAATTGTCCTACAAAAGTAAAAAACTTCTATAACGATGACGAAGTGGCCTCTATTTATTATCCTGAAATGCATGAAGTAGTTAAAAAAGAAACTGGAGCAGACCAAGTACAGATTATTTCTCACATTACAAGAAATGAAGAAGAAGCAGCCCAAGGAAAGAGATTAGGGGCTCATAGGTTAGTTCACAATGATTTCACACCTCAATTTAAAACAATTGTTGATGAATTTCTTAAAGAAGCAGAAGAAAAACCTAAAAGAGTAGTTGTTTACAACTTATGGAGACGTTTTGATAAAGACGGTTTAGATGCACCATTTGCAGTGTGTGACGCCACTAGCGTTTCCAATGAAGAACTAATACCAACCGACCTACATAATTATGGTGGAGGACAAGGATTTGCTGTTGAAATTTATCAATCGGAACATAATGAAGATCACAGATGGTGCTATTACCCTAAGATGACTAGAGATGAAGCTTTGATGTTCAAAACCTATGACTCAACTGCAGAACCTTTCATACCTACTTTACATAGTGCTTTTGATGACCCATCTATAGTAGGAAAAAAAGTAACTCCAAGAGAGAGCATAGAAGTAAGGGCTATTTGTTTTCACTACTAGCTCTTTATTTGAAGAACGCAAAAGGTCTTTGTAGTACAATTCATTTTTTTCAAGATTCCGGATAGTTGGCAGAGTCTGGTTGAATGCACTGGTCTTGAAAACCAGCAACGGGTTAAACCGTTCGGGGGTTCGAATCCCTCACTATCCGCCAGTTTAAAAAGGGATTCAAATCAAGAATCCCTTTAATGGGGTAAAGTTATGATGAATTCAGAAATAATAATACTATCGGTTCAAGTGATAGCTGCCTTAGGAGTTGTAGTTTCTGTAATTTATTTAGGCGTACAAATAAGGCAGCAAAATAAAATTGCAAAAGCTGAGTTTGGACATCATCTAACCCAAAGACTTTATGATAGGTCTTTTCAAACTTCTAAAGATAGAGAATTTTCAGAATTCTTGTCTAGTGATTGGACGTCTAAAGAGGTAATGACACCAACTAATGTTTGGAGGGCAATGACCTTTGTAAGAATGTGTTTAGTCGATATTTTTGATGTTTATGACAAGGTTCAATCAGGTTTGGTAGACAAGAGTCATTTAAATTTACGAATGAAAACATTAAAAACGGGAACAATGAAAACGTTAGTAGCCAGAGGAACTTGGCTGAGTATGAGGGAAAATAGAGAAGATGAATTTATTGAATGGTTTGAAATGGAAATTTATGGAGAGTTAATTCCTAAAGACGAAGAAGTTTCAATTAGACCTGAATTGAATATGAAAAGATAGATGGATTACGTTCAACTAGCAGTTCCCTTTTTTATCTTAGCTTTACTGCTGGAACTGGCTTACGGATTTTATATTAAAAAGAATACATATAGATTTAATGACACCATAAGTAGCATATTTATGGGTTCTTTAAGATCCACTTCTAAATTTATTGGAATAGGAATAGGGGGTTATGTATTTTACTTAGCAGAAACGCAATTTGCTTTATGGAGAATGGATGAAAATTCATTGTTTACATGGATCTTCGCATTTATAGCTTACGACTTCTTTTATTACTGGTTCCATAGGATAAGCCATGAAAGGCAGATATTTTGGGCATCTCATGTAGCACATCATCAAAGCGAAGATTACAACCTCTCAACCGCATTAAGACAAACAGGAACAGGGTTTCTAATATCTTGGGTATTTTATATTCCACTGTTTTTAATTGGTGTACCCTCGTATGTGTACGTATCTGTTGCAACCTTGAATCTTGTCTATCAATTTTGGGTTCATACTGAACACATACCAAAATTAGGTTGGTACGAACTCTTTTTCATAACACCTTCTAATCATCGAGTGCATCATGCGAGAAATGAAGCTTATATAGATAAAAATTACGGAGGAGTGTTTATTATTTGGGACAGATTCTTTGGAACTTTCAAAGAGGAAGATGAAGACAAGCCATGTATTTATGGATTGAGAAGTCCTATAAGAACTTTTAATCCTATTTGGGCTAATTTCCATATTTACGTAAAAATGATTAGAGATTTTGTAGCTGCAGATTCTTTGAAAGAAAAATTATATGTTCCGTTCTCTAAAACAGGTTGGTCACCCTCTAATTTGAATGTTAAGCCTGTTAATACAGACAAAGATGACTTTGAAAGATTTGATCCTAAATCTTCTAAGACAATAGGATTTTACGGTGTCATTCAACTAATTATCTTAGTTTTATTAGGTCTATCTCTAGAAACTAGTACTTTAGGCTATGCAAAGAATGCACTGATAATCTTCATGATAGGTTATACGATGTTTTGTGTCTCTAGGTGGTTTGATAATAAACCAGTGCTGAAATTTGAAATTATTAGATTAATTCTTTTACCTTGTGTATTTATTTATTTTTTACCTTTGTCTTTAGAATTAACGTACCTAACTATTGGATATACCTTACTTAACGCTGTTATACTTTATCCAATTTATCAATCATCGTTAAAGACCATAAATGCCTGAAAAATCTAACAATAGAGTTGCTGATGAAGTAACCGAGGCTATCAATAGAAAGTCTATAAAAGCAGAAAATTTGATGATGAGCGGACTAGATCTTATTGAAAAATTTGTAACGGATTTAACAAAAATAAAACCTAAAGACATAGGTAAGTCAAAAGGAGTTGATAATGATTTCAAGAAATGAAAATTCTAAGCTTAGTTGGTTTTTTATATTTATCTATTAATGTTATCCAAGCAGGACATCTTGATTCATATAAGTATGAGTTATCGTTAGATTGTAATATTGAAGCTATCAAGAATCCAAAACAACTTTTAAGAGTAAGCTCACTTCCTCCTATTTATCCAAGAAGAGCATTAGAATATGGTATAGAGGCTGTCGTTCAAGTTGTCTTTGATACTAATGAAAAAGGTGAGGTTATCAATGAGCGTGTTTCATGGTCAATAGATACATCTAAGGAGATTGATTCAAACAGCACAAGATACGATAAAGATTTTTCAAGGGAAGCATTAAGATACATAAGAAGAGTAAGCTTTAAACCCAGCATTCATAATAAAGAAGGAATATTAAGTTCTAAAGACCAACGTTTAGGAATTGGCTTCTTTATTGAAGGAAATGAGAATAATTTTGATTTAGGCACTAAATTTAAGAGAGCTCTTTCAAGAGTCAAAGATGCAATAAATCATCAAAGTAAAATACCTAAAGTAATCAATTCTTTAGACAAATTTTTAGATGACGAAGATTTAATTGATATCCAAAGAGCAAGTTTTTTATATCTTAAAGCTTTTCTTATTTATGTTATATCTCCTGAATCAGAAGAAATAAGACCTCTACTGATAGAAATGAGTAATTTAATAAATACTGATATTCCATATGGCCCCAATGCTTATAAGGTTCTAACTTTTGGTTCTATTTTATTAGGCCAAATTTATATAAATGAGAAGCAATGGGAAAAAGCTATTGAAGCTTTAGAAAAGGGCATACATTCTGGAACAAAAGGGAATAGTTTAGATAAGAGGTTTTTTAATGCCCATCTTCAGTTAGGAGTAGCTCACTACAGTAATGGTAATTGGTGCGGAGCAGCCAAGAGCTGGGTGCGAGCAAAAATGATGTCAGAATCAGAATCTACTAATTATTTATTTCCTGATGCCTTTGAAGTTTATTTAAACTATGCAGAGAATCGTTTAGATTCTGAGTGAAGATATTACTCTTTCTACACTTATAGCTTCCATGTCCCCATTATCACCAATTAAGTGAGCTTGATTTTTTCCAAACGTACCTATTAAGTTAACATCGGTTGGTCCATATAAGGTTGTAGAAGGTGTTCCAACAACGGCTGATAAATGTGCTAAGCCCGTATCTGAACATACACAAAAGTTTGCATTATCAATAAGATAAGCAACTTTATTTAAGTCCATAATATCTAATGCTTTCGCTAAGTTAGATTTGCTGGCTATTGTTTCTGCTCTCAACTTTTCTTTAATTGTTCCTGAAGGCAATAGGCATGTAATATTCTTTTGCTCTAGGTAATCTATAAGATCTTGCCACTTTTGAACGGACCATAACTTTGTTGGCCAACTTGCATTTTGTACAAGGACACAATAATTATCAGGTAAATCAAAGTCAGGCTTTTCAAATGCTATTTTTTCAATTCCATAGTCATTAATTTCAAGATTAGTTTCGTAACCAAGAGAGCTAGAGAGTAAAATTTTCTGTCTCAGTACAGCATGTAATGATTTATCAACATCAATTTTATTTTTATAAGCTAAATGTGCTGGAAACTCTCTAGCGCTGTTCTTATCCATTCCATAAACTTCTTGTTTAGAGTTATATGAAACAAAAGCACTCTTCAGATTATTTTGCATGTCTACTACAAAATCATAGCTAGCTTCATTGATTTTACTTCTTATATCTTTGATTTCCTTCCTTACTTCACTGGAAAAAATATTGGTTTTCCATTTTCTATGGTTGGTTTCTATGGTGTTGATTACTGAAGGATGCCATTTTGCTACTGAAGAAAAATTTTTATCAATTACCCAATCAAATTCAATATCTTCATATTTAGATTTTGCTTCTGTAATGGCTGGTAGGGCATGCATTAAGTCACCCATGGAAGTTAATTTAATTATTAGAACTCTTTTCATTAAGTTTTCTTTTTAAAGATAGCACTCAATTTATGTCTGAAATTATGAATAGATAAAGATTTCTTGAAGACATAATTTAACTGAATAGATTTTCTAGTTCCTTCAAAAGGTAGGAATCCATGCCAACAATTTTCCGTAACTCTAAACGCAATCATATTTCCAGATTCAGAACTCATTTCATCAAAGTAGCTTTCTATATCATTTTTATTTGAAAGCATCCTTAAATTTCCAGTTTCTTCTTTCCATTCATGATTGAGATATAACAACACAGTTAGGATCTTACTTTTTGAGTCAGTGTGTATTTGGCCATCTTTTTCTCTTGAATAGCCTCTTAAAGTAGAAATAACTTCAGAATCAGATAGGTCAACGTTAAATTTTTTTTCTAAAACCTTTTTAAATTCTTCACCTTCTAATTCATTTATGAGCAATTTGAGGTTCTCTCCTAAATTTAAACTCTCCTTTGGAAAACTTCCACCATCAGAAATTTCTGGGAATTCTTGGTCTAATTTTTTGTTTAATTGTGAGTCCGAAAAACAGTTTAAACATTTGAAGTAAGGAAAGTGATCTGTCTTTAGGGATGAAGAAGAAATCTTATCTATGTTTAATATACTCATACTATTAACTGACTAAACAAATTTTTATTGTTAGGATTGTCGAATTATATATGAAATCTGTATGTGTATTTTCCGGTTCTAGCCCCGGAGCAAGAAAATCTTATCAAGAAGTAGCTAACAAGTTAGGTCAAGAGCTTGTAAAAAATGGCTTCTCTATGGTTTTTGGCGGAGGAAACGTAGGCCTTATGGGGATTACAGCTGACTCTGTTTTAAATGCAGGGGGGAAGGTTGTTGGAGTGATCACTGAAAGGCTTCATGATGTGGAGGTAGCTCATAAAGGTCTAACTGAACTTTTTATAGTTGAATCAATGCACCAAAGAAAAAAGAAGATGGCAGAATTATCAGATTCTATAATTTCTCTACCTGGTGGAGTTGGAACATGGGAAGAATTTTTTGAAGCTCTAGCTTGGAATCAATTAGGAATACATTCAAAACCTGTAATTTTAATAAACACAGATAATTATTATTCTGATCTATTTGAATTCGTTAAAAGGTCTGTTGAAGAAGGTTTTTTGCCCCAATCTTCTTTAGAAGATTTCCACCTTGCACAAGACGAAAAAGAAGCCATAGAGATAATAAAACAATTTCAGCCAAAAGATACTAAGCACTGGTATAAAAGATTAGAAAGATAATTTTAATTTTCTGCTTGCAAAATTTTCTTGTTTAGATATATTTACTCCTACGCTATTGCTGGAAGGAAATTGGACCTCGAGACCCAGATTCCTGAAAGAATGGATAGAAGAAGAAGGGTGAAAAGAATAATGAAAATTATCCACCTGCGAGTAAAAAAGGGTATTTACCGCACAGTGAGTAAACCCGCACTGACCCCTTCAACTTCGAAAGAAAACACCTTTTAAAGGTGTTTTTTTTATTTGAGATTGTAGCTTTCTAGTAAATTATATTTTGCTTTGCCGCCTCCTATCTCGCTCTCATAAACATCCAAATTGCTTATGAATGCTTTAATGGGGCTATCTAGGACGACTAATTCGCTAAAGGGTCTATTTTTATCTTTGAATCTACCTAAAGTTATATGAGGTTTATAACTTCTTAGAGACATTCCAAATCCTACATTTGCTACAACTTCTTCAACTTTATCGTATAGTCTTTGAAGACTCTTATTTAGATTAATAGTAGCTATTATCACCTGGCCATTTTCATTGGGAAAGTAGGAGACCCCGTCTATTTCAATAGGTACATCTGATAGAGATTCACTTAATCCCTTAAGTAATTCTTTCATTTCGTCGATTTGCTCTGGTTCCATACTGCCTACAAAATTAACAGTAATGTGATGATTGTTATTAGGTACCCAGCTTATTTTGTAAGCTTTATTTTGGTGTTCCTTTTGTCTTATCTTCAGATCTATAATTTTTTGGTTAAATTCAGAATCCGGAGTTAGACCAATAAAGATTCTAGACATATATATGATCTTAATTAATGTATATCTTATATCAAGCACTTTATTGAATTTATAAGCTAAAATAGCTTTTGGAGTATTTAAATTGCCTTCAAATAAACGAGTTTTAACAGGAATAACCACAAGCGGAATACCGCATATTGGTAATTTAGCTGGAGCTATATTGCCTGCTATATCAGAAAGCAAAAAAGAAAAAACATCATCTTTTTTATTTCTAGCTGATTACCATTCACTAATTAAAACTTTAGACCCTGATTTAACACACAATTCTAGTTTTGAAATAGCTGCTTGCTGGCTAGCTTGCGGTTTGGATCCCAAAACAACTACGTTTTATAGACAATCTGATGTACCGCATATTATGGAATTGGCCTGGATATTAAGTTGTTTAACAGCTAAAGGGTTGCTCAATAGGGCACATGCTTATAAAGCAGCAGTCTCACTAAATGAAGATAAGAACTCTCAAGACCCAGATAAAGGCATAACCATGGGATTATTTAATTATCCTATTCTAATGGCTGCAGATATTCTAATGTTTAACGCAGATGAGGTGCCAGTAGGCCAGGATCAAAAACAGCATTTAGAAATGACCAGGGATATAGCAAATAGATTTAATCATCATTACGGTGAAGTATTTACAATACCTGAAGCAGTTATAAGTGACGAAACAGGAATACTTCCAGGAATTGATGGACAAAAAATGAGTAAGTCTTATGACAATACAATTCCAGCTTTTATAGATACTACGAAATTAAAAAAACTAGTGAATAAAATAAAAACTAATTCTTTAGAACCCGGAGAGCCTAAAGATACAGAAGGCTGTACAGTTTTTAGTCTGTATAAAGCATTTGCTTCTACTGAACAGATCTTAAGTATGCAAGAAGCATATAAAAATGGTATTTCTTGGGGGGAAGCTAAAAATCAACTCCATGATCTTTTAGAAGAATTTATTTCTCCATACAGAGAAGAGTATCTAAGAATTTCTAAAGACAGAGGTTATGTTGAGCAAACTTTGAAAGAGGGGGCAGAAAAAGCCATGCAGGTTTCCAGTCCAATTTTAGAGAGTGTAAGAAAAAAGGTAGGCATAAAGGGTTTTTAGACATCTAAAAATCAGTACTTATGAGCAATAGACTACCTTCGGTCATCTGGCTTTTATCTTTTGGACTATTTTTTGTTGGGGCAGGTCAGTCCGTAGTATTTCTCACCATCCCACCCTTGGGTAGAGATTTAGGCCTTAGTGAACAACAGATAGGAGCTATTTTTGGAATATCCGCTCTTGCCTGGATGATTGCAAGTCCTTTGTGGGGTTCTTTAAGCGATACAGTTGGCAGAAAAAAAATTGTTATAGTAGGGTTAATTGGTTGCGGCCTTTCTCTTATTCTTTTTTCTACAGTAATTTCTTTTGGTATTTCTGGATTGCTGTCAGGAACTTTTTTATTTTTATTACTAGTACTAGCAAGATTACTCAATGGTCTGTTTGGAAGTGCAACTCGACCAGCTTCTGGTGGTTGGATTGCTGACATAACTTCTCTAGATGATAGAGGTAGGGCTTTTGGTAGATTAAATTCTGGTTTCTCTGCCGGAAGAATAGGAGGCCCTGCTTTAGCAGGCTTTCTATTGATAATCTCCTATACAGCACCATTTTATATTTTTTCTGCTGGATTAATCTTAATTTCTATATTGATATTAAATCAGCCAATAAATGAAAGCCAAAATAAATTAAATCCAACAAAAAAATCAGATTCATCTCTTAGTATTTTAGATAATTCTGTATGGCCCTTTTTATTTGTAGCTATTACTTTAGGAGTTACTAATGCCTCTTTAATAATAACTATTTCTTTTTATTTTGAAGATGTAATTATTAAAGACTCTGAAAATGCTTTAACTTATGCAAGTATTGGTTTCATGCTATCAGCGATAGGCAGTCTGATCGGACAGTTATTTTTTGCAGACAAATTAAGTATTTCTGCAGGTTCGTTAATAAGATACGGTTCGTTTATTACATTAGTTAGTTTACTCGGAATAGCAAATACTCAAAGTCTGGAAAATGTCTATATATATTTCTTTTTATATGGTTTAGGTATGGGCGCTCTTCAAACTGGATTATCTGCTGCTTTGTCTTTATCAGTAGGGCCTGAGAATCAAGGTAAAGCCAATGGATATATGGGTATGGTTTTTCCCTCTGGGCATGTTGTTTCACCATTTATAGCTATGCCATTGTATTTAATAGACCCTTCAGCTCCTTATTTACTGGGAGCTTCACTAATGCTAATTTCTTTAATTTTTATAAATTTGAACTCTAGGCATAAATGGATAAGAAAGAAGAAATATAAGGCTAAGGACTTAAATCTAAACGAGGAGTGAAAGCAATAAAAATGCTATCATTCAATGTAAATAACCAAAAAGGAAGATAAATGTTTAAAGAAGACTTATTAAATGGAAAAAGGATATTAGTAACTGGCGGTGGAACTGGCCTAGGTAAGGAAATGAGTAGGTACTTCCTTAAATATGGGGCTGAAGTTCTGATATGCGGAAGAAGAGGAGAAGTTCTAGAGCAGACAGCCAATGAGTTAATGGAAGAAAATGGCGGCGGAAGTGTTAAACACTTTGCTCTAGATATAAGAGGACCTCAAGATGTAGATGGTGCGATAGAAGAAGTATTTCAAGAAGCGCCTCTCGATGGATTAGTAAATAATGCTGCAGGTAACTTTATTTCAAGGACAGAAGACCTGTCTCATAGGGGCTTTGATGCTATAGCTAGTATCGTTTTTCATGGAACGTTTTATGTAACTCATTCCGTTGCTAAAAGATGGTTAGAGTTAGGTCATAAAGGTTCAATTATTTCTATTTTAGCAACATGGGTATGGACAGGTTCTGCTTTCACGGTTCCATCTGCCATGTCCAAGAGCGCTATACATGCCATGACTCAGTCTCTAGCTACCGAATGGGGAAAAACTGGTGTAAGAATTAACGCAATAGCTCCCGGACCTTTTCCAACTGAAGGTGCTTGGGCAAGATTAAGTCCAGGTCAAGACCCAGATAAAGCAACTCAAGACCCTTCTTATTCATCTAACCCAATGGGCAGAGTGGGACAAATGGAAGAATTAGGGAACTTAGCTACATTCTTAATGTCTGATGGATGTGATTATTTAAATGGTCAAACCATTGCTATAGACGGTGCGGAGTATTTAACTGGGGGTACTTTTTATAGAGCTCTTGCAGCATTAGGAGATGAAGAATGGGAAGCCATTAGGTCTACTATTAAATCCACAAACGAAAAAGATAAGGCAAAAAGAAGTACATAAATAAAAAAAGGTGAAATTATGAATGAACTAGTTATATCAGAAATGAAGCGAGTATTAGAGCTTCAAAAGAAAAAACATATTGAGGAAGGTCCTCCAAGCTTAGAACTAAGGAAAGATAGACTTGATAGATCTATAAGTATGGTAAAAAAATATCAAGATGAAATTATCAGTGCTTTACAGGATGACTTTGGTAATAGGGATCCAGTAATGAGCAGTGCCACTGAAGTTATGTCTTCTATTGGTCCTTTAGAAAATGCCAAGAAAAACTTAGCGAAATGGATGAAGCCTGAAAAAAGAAAGTTAGGTGGTCCTATGCCTGGAGCTGGCTTGCTTCTTTCTGCTCTAGGAGCAAAAGCAAAGATTGAATATCAGCCCAAAGGAACAGTTGGTTGCATAAGCCCTTGGAATTTTCCGGTTAATCTAGTCATGGCTCCTTTAGGAGGAATTCTAGCTGCTGGAAATAGAGTGATGATTAAACCATCTGAAATTAGTTCTTCAACTTCTGATGTAATCAAAACAATGTTCGAGGAATATTTTGATGAAGCCGAGATCGCTGTATTTGTTGGTGATCCAGAGGTTGGAGCTGCATTTAGTTCATTACCATTTGATCATTTAATCTTTACAGGAGGTACTTCAATAGCAAAACATGTAATGAAATCAGCTTCTGATAACCTGGTTCCTTTAACGCTAGAACTAGGTGGAAAATCACCTGTTATTGTAGGTGATGACGTTGAAATATCAGACGTTGCTCAAAGAGTTATGCAAGGTAAGACGATGAATGCTGGACAAATTTGTTTGGCACCAGACTATGCATTAGTTCCTAAAGAGAAGGTAGATGATTTTGTAAAAGAAAGTATAAATTCTGTTACCTCTATGTATCCAGAAATGAAAGATAACGATGATTACACATCTATTATCAATCAAAATCATTTCGAAAGAATACAAAGTTATCTGGATGACGCTAAATCTAAAGGTGCTGAGTTAGTTGAAATTAATCCTAACAATGAGGATTTCTCACAACAACCTCACCATAAAATACCTCCAACTTTGGTTCTAAATCCTACAGAGGATATGAAAATTATGCAGGAAGAAATTTTTGGACCTGTATTACCAGTAAAACCTTATGAAGATTTAAGTGAAACTGTTGAGTATGTTAATAGCAAAGAGAGACCTTTAGGTCTTTATTACTTCGGAAAAGATAAGAAAGATCAACAGTATGTTTTATCAAATACTACCTCCGGAGGTGTTACCGTAAATGATGTAATCTCTCATATAACACAAGAAGATCTGCCATTTGGAGGAGTAGGACCAAGCGGAATGGGCTCTTATCATGGACATGATGGTTTTAAAGAGTTTAGTCATGCTAAGGCAATTTATAACCAAGCAAAACCGAATTTAAATAAATTAGCAGGATTAGTACCGCCTTACAAAAAGGAAAAAGATAAAGCTTCTGCTTCTTAATATTAAGACTTAATAGTCTTTGGACCCATGAATTCTTTATCTTTATCTATTGCTCTGAGATATCTTAAGAGTAAGAGATCTGGGTTTATCTCTTTAATTTCTAGAATGGGATTCATTGGAATAGCTATGGGGGTAGCTGTTCTAATTATAGTTACTTCTGTTATGAATGGTTTTGAGAGAGAGTTAAGAGAAAGAATTTTAGAAGTTATACCTCATGCAACTATAGAAGGACCATTTGATACTAAAACTTCAAATCAAATAAGAGATATCTTAGCTTCAAACTCAAAAATAAAAGGTTCAGCACCATTTATAGAAACTCAAGCATTAATAAGCTCAAGTGAAGCCTTGAAAGGGGTTGTTCTTAAAGGCGTGTCTTCAGAACAAGAAATAGAAGTATCTAAAATAGAACAACATATGATCCTGGGTGATTGGTTTTCTTTAGAACAAGATAAATATAACGTAATTATAGGTAATGTACTGGCCTTACAATTAGGAGTAGGTCTAGGTGACAGAATAAGTCTTATGGTTCCAGATACCTCAATAGGACTTGCAGGTTCTTTACCAAAGACAAAAAGATTTGTTGTTACAGGAATCTTTAATGTGGGTGCTTCTGATGTAGATAGCTCTTATGCATTTATAGATATAAAAAATGCTTCAAAATTACTAAGACTAGGTGATTTAATTCATGGAGTAAGGATTAAATACCTAAACCTTTTTGATGCCAATACTTTAATACTGCAAGATAGAGCTAACCTTTCTAAAATCCTAGATAGGTATTTAAAAGCTTCTAGTTGGTCTACAACTTATGGGACTTTATTTAGAGCTGTAACCATGGAAAGGTATTTAGTTTCATTTTTATTATTTTTTATCATCTTGGTAGCAGTTTTTAACATAGTTTCTACCCTTGTAATGACGGTCAGAGATAAACAATCTCAAATAGCAATTTTGATGACTCTAGGTTTATCAAGTAAACATATAAGAAATATATTTCTTTATTTTGGGTCTTTAATTGGGTTAGTAGGGGCCTTATTTGGATTATTTATAGGTCTATTAATTACATATAATCTTGAGTCAATCTTTGCTTTTATAGAAAGCGTAATGGGTGTAATGATATTAGAGTGGTATTTTATAAATTATTTACCTACAGACATAAGATTTAATTGGGTTATAACAATTGTGGTTGTATCTATTCTTTTAACCATACTTGCAAGTTTATATCCAGCAAGAATGGCTACAAAAGTTCCTCCACATGAGGCATTAAGACATGAGTAAGTTATTTGAATGCATTGATGTTAGTAAGACCTTTACAATTGATAAAAGTCCTATTGAGGCGTTAAAAAAAGTTAATTTTGATATAAGTCTAAATTCTTCGCTAGGAATTATTGGCCCATCTGGATGTGGAAAATCAACTCTTTTGAACTTGTTAGCAGGTTTAGATGACCCCTCTAGTGGAAAGATTATCTATAAAGGAAGCTATATCTCTTCTATGACTAATGATGAAAGGGCAATATGGAGAAATGAAGATTTAGGATTTGTATATCAATTTCATCATTTACTTCCTGAATTTACTGCTTTAGAAAATGTCTCTATGTCATTACAAATTTCTGGAGTATCCAAAAGTAACAGTTTTGAAAGATCGGAAGAGATATTAGAAAAAGTGGGGTTGAAAGAAAGAATTAATCATCTACCGTCAGAACTATCTGGAGGAGAAAGGCAAAGAGTAGCTATAGCTCGTTCTATGGTAAATGAACCAACTTGCTTAATTATGGATGAACCAACTGGAGACCTAGATACTAATAATGCTTCAATTATCATTGATTTAATATTAAATCTTATAGAATCGAAGGATATTAGCCTTATCTTGGCCACTCATGATATGGTTTTTGCTAATTTATTAGATAATATTATTGATTTATCAAATGGTTGATAGAAATAGAAAAAATACTGATTTTCAAATATATGGAAGGTTGGTTTCATATATTTATCCTTATTTATTTATTTTCTTTTTGAGTATTTGTGGATTTGCTGTATCTGCTGCTGCACAAGTTGCATATGCTAAGTGGTTAGAAGAAGTTATTGAGTTTGTTAATAATCCTGTTCAGAACTATATCCTTCTTCTTCCTTTGTCTCTGATTGTAATAACTTTGATTAGAGGAATAGGTTTTTTTGTAGGAAATTATTTAATGGCAAGAATTTCAAACAACCTAGTGCATTCATTAAGGGTAGACCTCTTTAATAAAATCCCAGTCCTCCCAACATCCTTTTTTGATGATCAAAGTTCTGGACATCTAGTCTCTAGAATTACCTTCAATGTAATGCAAGTAACAGGAGCAGCCACTAATGCTCTTAAGGTGCTTATTAGAGAAGGTTTATTAGTTATTTTCCTAATAGCCTTCTTAATGTACCTAAATTGGAAATTATCTTTATTTCTTTTTATTGCTGCACCTTTTATAGCCCTAGTAGTAGGACTTGCTGCTAGAAGATTGAGGACAATAAGTAGCAGAATTCAGACTGCAATGGGCGACGTAACACATGTAGCTTCAGAGGCAATAAGTGGTCAGAAAGAAGTAAAATCTTTTGGAGGAAAGGACTACGAAATTAATAGATTTGGTAAGGCCAGTGAAAACAATAAAAAGCAGAATATAAAGTTAGAAGCAACCAATTACATTGCCTCACCTTTGATCCAAATCTTAGTTTCTTTAGCTTTAGCATTAATAACATGGTTAGCATTAGACTCATCTGTTGTAACTACAATGACAGCAGGTACATTTGTTGCATTCTTTGGAGCAGCAGGAATGTTAGCAAAACCTGTTAAACAATTATCAGAAATTAACAGTCAAATTCAGAAAGGTTTAGCTGCTGCCGAAGATATATTTGAACAAATAGATTCTGAACCTGAAATTGATGAAGGGAATTTTTCTCCTGATACTGTTGAAGGAAATATAAACTTTAATAATGTATCTTTTGCTTATAAAAACAATCCAGATAAGAGAGTTCTTAATGACATTTCTTTAACTATAAATAAAGGTGAAACTATAGCTTTTGTGGGTAAGTCTGGAGCAGGAAAAACTTCACTAGTGAACCTTCTACCTAGATTTTATGATAATTTCGAAGGCACCATCTCAGTAGATGGAACTTCTATTAAAGATTACACCTTAACAAATCTTAGATCTCAAATTTCTATAGTAAGTCAAGATATTACTCTTTTTAACGATTCCATAGAAAATAACATTAGTTATGGCTCTAAGAGAGAGCTTAGTGATATACAGGCGGCAGCAAAAGAGGCTTTTGCTGATGAATTTATAAGGTTAATGCCTGATGGCTACAACACATTAGTTGGAGATGATGGTGCTTTGCTTTCAGGTGGCCAGAAGCAAAGAATAGCGATAGCAAGAGCCATATTAAAAAATTCACCTATTTTAATTTTAGATGAAGCGACTTCGGCTTTAGACTCAGAATCAGAAATTAAAATACAAGAAGCAATGTCTAACTTAACCAAAGACAGAACAACTTTAGTTATAGCTCATAGGCTATCGACTATTGAAGATGCTGACAAAATAGTAGTGCTTGATAATGGAAAGATAGTAGAAGAAGGAAGTCATGAAGAGCTACTTAGTTTAGATGCTCATTACGCTAAGCTACATGCTAATCAATTTAAAGACGATACTCCTAGTAAAGTTGAGGAAGCAGAAATCAGCTTTCCTATGGTCCCTTCTGCCGTTAACCCCATAGACCATACAAGCTTTATAGAAAAATCTTGGTATAGAAAGAGTATGCTGTCATGGATGTTATGGCCGCTCTCTAAATTAACTTCCTATGTATCTGAAAGAAGATATAGAAACTATTTAACCTCTAAGCCCGAAGTAGACGAACTAAATGTTCCTTTAGTGGTAGTTGGTAACATAGTGGCAGGAGGAACAGGTAAAACTCCCATTGTTATATGGCTCTTAGAAAAATTAATAGAAAAAGGATATAAACCCTCCGTTGTTAGTAGAGGTTTTGGAGGGCAATCTAATAGATATCCATTAATTATTGATGCCCAGACTGATAGTTCAGAAAGTGGTGATGAACCAAAAATGATTTTTTTAAATACAGGAGTACCAGTATGTGTATCTCCTGATAGAGTAAAAGGAATTAAAGAACTAGTTACCAACACAGATACAAACATCATAATTAGTGATGATGGCCTTCAGCATTATTCTATGCCTAGAGATGTAGAAATAGCAGTTTTCGATGGCGCAAGAGGTTTAGGAAATGGTTTATGTTTACCTGCTGGACCTTTAAGAGAACCAAAATCAAGATTAAATGATGTTGATTTCATATTAAGTTCAAATGAATATTTAAAAGAAGACATTAAAAGTGAAATATTTTCTTATGAGGCAGTGGATTTCGTTAGAAGTTTAGATGGTTCTTCGATAAAAGTTTCAGACTGGCCTTTATCTAGAAAGATTAATGCATTAGCAGGGATTGGAAATCCTAATAAATTCTTCGATACCTTAAGATCTTTAGGTATGGATCCAATTGAACATTCTTTTCCAGATCATTATGACTTTATGGAAGAAGATCTTAATTTTGAAGAAAACCTTCCAATAGTTATGACTGAAAAAGATGCAATAAGATCGGAAGATCTAAACCATCTTGATTTTTGGTATTTAAGAATAAAAGTTAGTCCACCAGAGAATTTACTAGATAGAATTTTAGATAAAATAAAGGATAAATAATATGTCAAAGATTGATGAAAGACTTTTAGAAATATTAGTATGTCCAGTTTCAAAAAAAACACTTGAACAAGTGGAAGATGAATTAATCTGTTATGAAAGCAAATTAGCTTATCCGATAAGAGACGGAATACCAATCATGCTTCCCGACAAAGCAAGAAAGATAACTGATGAGTGATGTCATTTACTGTTGTAATACCAGCTAGAAAAGCATCCACAAGACTTCCTAATAAGCCTTTATTAGATTTGGATGGTCAAAGCCTTGTACAAAGAGTTTATGTTCAAGCAACAAAAAGTAAAGCGAATAGAGTAGTTATTGCTACAGACAGTAAAGAAATCCTTGAGCACTCTCAAAAGTTTGGTGCAGAAGCAATATTAACAAATACAGATCATAATTCCGGTACCGATAGAGTTCATGAAGCATCCTTATTATTAGAAATACCAGATAACGAAATAATTGTTAATGTTCAGGGTGACGAACCTTTCATAGATCCTGAAGATATTAATCAGACAGCTTTTCTACTCAAAGAAAAAAATAATTTTGATATATCCACCCTATATTCTCCTATTGAGAGTGACCAAATAGACAATCATAATGTGGTTAAAATCTGGATGAATAATCAAGAAGTTTTATTATTTTCTAGAGATCCACATGAACTAAATGAAACATCTAATAGGTATAGACATCTAGGGATTTATGCCTACTCTCTTTCGACTTTAAGTCTATTTGTTTCATGGGAAATGTCTGAAGGAGAAAAGACGCAAAAACTCGAGCAGCTAAGAGGACTTGAGAATGGATTAAAATTTGGAGCGAAAATATCTGTATCTAAAGTTCATCTAGGTATTGATACTCCATCAGATATAGATAAAGCCTTAGAGATAATAAAGAATGGAAATTAAAGAAAACTATAATTTATCATCCAATAATTCTTTTGGTTTTAATTATCAATGTAATTTCTTTTGCAAAGCCAATAGCGAAGATGAGATTCTTGAATTTATAAAATTCTCAGAAAAAAGGGGTAAAGAATTAATAGTATTAGGGGAGGGTACTAATGTTGTAATAAAGAATAACCTAGATAAATCTGTTCTATTAATTAATAACAAAGGAAAAGAAATTGAAAAGAATAAAGTTAGAGTTGCTGCAGGAGAAAATTGGCATGAATTTGTCTTATGGACTTTAAGAAATAATCTTTTTGGCCTAGAAAACTTATCTTTAATTCCCGGCTCAGTAGGGGCAGCTCCAATACAAAATATAGGAGCTTATGGATCTGAAGTTTCAGAATTTATAGAATCAGTATCAGTAATTGACTTGCAAAAAAAAGAAAAATTAATTTTAAAAAAAAATGAATTAGATTTTTCTTATAGATCTAGTATCTTTAAGAAACATAAGCATTTTATTGTTACGGAAGTTGTCTTTCAATTGAACTCAACCTCAGAAGTAAATACTTCTTATAAGAAACTTAAAGATTATTTAATCAAAGATGATATTAATCCAGAAGAAGCGACTCCTCAGCAAGTGTGTAGGTCTGTTATAGAAATTAGAAAATCAATTCTACCTAATCACATTACTACACCAAATGTTGGAAGTTTCTTTCACAATATTTTATTGGACGAATTAAAACTAAAAGAGTTAGTTAAGAAATTACCAAAACTACCTTATTTTAGAGAGAAGAATTTACATAAAATACCAACAGCCTACTTGATAGAAGAGGCAGGATGGAAAGGTAAAGTTATTGGAGGAGCGAAGGTTTCAGAAAAGCATTCTTTAGTTTTAATTTCAGAAGAAGATCTATCAGATAATCTCTTTAATTTAGCAAATAAGATTAAAGAAGACATAAAAGATAAGTATGGTGTTGATTTAACTTTTGAGCCAACAATTTTTTCTTGATGGAATTATTCATTACGGTTGCCTTGTTACATTTATTTGCTGTGGCAAGTCCTGGTCCAGATTTTTTCTTAATTGCCCGCCAAAGTACATTATATGGTAGAGATATTTCTATTTGGGCTAGTCTAGGTATTTCCATAGGAATACTAATGCATTCTTTTTTATCAATAGCTGGTATTTATGTACTTTTATCCTTATATCCTGATTTTATTTTTTATATGAAGATCATAGCTTCTTTATATATAGCTTCTATTGGCGTGAGAACTTTGTTGGTTAATAACCAGATAGAAATAAGCTCTCTTTCTGATCAAAAAAATATCACTGCAACTAAATCATTTGTAATGGGTTTCTTTACGAATGCTCTAAATCCAAAAGCTTTTTTATTTTTTATTATGGTGTTTAGTCTTATAAGTAATACGAATCCTAGTAATGAGACAAAGATACTTTTGGGTATTTATATGGCAGTCGCTACCTTTATTTGGTTTACGTTAATAAGTATTTCTTTTTCAAAAATTTCAAAGGGTGAATTTATTAAGAAAAATTTACCGTATTTAGAAAAAATTATAGGTGTTATATTAATCTTGATAGCATTACAAATTCTTTACTTAGATTATTTATGAATACACCCTTAGGTTTAACTGAAATTATCTCTAAGCTTGAAAAGCAAGAAGGAAAGAGACTTCCGCCAGTACATTTATGGAATCCGCCTCTATGTGAAAATGTAGAAATGAAAATAAATTCTAAAGGTGATTGGTTCTTTAATAATTCTCCAATAAATAGAAAGAAGATGGTTCAATTATTTAGTACTGTTTTGAGACGGGACGAAGAAGATTATTTTCTTGTTACACCTGTAGAAAAAATAAAAGTAGTAGTTGAAAAAAAACCATTTGTAATTATAGATTTTGAAATTAAAGAGGAAGAAAAAAAGCAGACAATCTTTTTTCTAACTAATACAAATGATGTAGTTAAATTATCTAAGACTAATAAACTCACAGTTGAAATAGAAAAAAATACAAAAGAGCCATTCCCTTATATAGAAGTTAGAGATCGTTTAGAGGCTTTAATATCAAGAAATGTATTCTACAAGCTTGTTGATTTAGCTAAAGAAGAAAAGGGGAGGCTTTACATAGAGAGCGATTCACAGACTTTCATATTGGGAGAGACATAAAAAAACAGAGCCTAAGCTCTGTTTAGTTTCGAGTTCGAAAGTGTCCTGACTTGAAGACTTTCAGGCTCCTTGATCTACTCTTCTTTTTAGATCTTGGTGGTCTAGAAAACTTTTTTGGTACCTTTTTTTTCTAGAGCTTTCACCTTTCGTACTCTACTCATCCTCTCTCTGCTTTCTTCCGTCTCGAGTTGTTTTCAGCTCGGAAAAGATGATGTATGTATATTACTCATTTCCTAAAAAAAATGCAACCCCTTTTGTAAAAAAAATACAAAAAAAAGTAACTTTTTTTTACTAAGAAAAAAGGTCCTTTTTTTACATATTAGGATAGTTAGGACCGCCCATTCCCTCAGGTGTTACCCAGGTGATATTTTGAGCAGGATCTTTTATATCACAAGTTTTACAATGGACACAGTTCTGTGAATTTATCTGGAACTTTTTTTCTCCATCTTCTTCTATAACCTCATATACTCCAGCAGGACAATATCTCTGTGCGGGCTCATCATAGAGAGGTAAATTAGATTCAATTGGAATACTGTTATCTTTAAGTACTAAGTGACAGGGTTGGTCTTCGGCATGATTAGTATTCGACAAGAATACAGAAGATAGCTTATCAAAAGAAGTTACACCATCAGGCTTTGGGTATTCTATTTTTGGCATCTGGTCAGCTGGTTTCAATGTTTCATGGTCTGGCTCTAATGCATTTAAAGTAAAAGGAAGTTTACCTCTAAAAATAAACTGATCCATGCCTGCTAATAGCACCCCTAAATACTGACCATATTTATGCAAGAAAGGATTCCAGTTTCTTGCCTTATAAAGCTCTCTATTTAACCAAGAATTTATAAAATTTTCTTCGTATGAATTAAGATCTTCTTCTAAATTATCAGTTAAAAAAGCATTAGCTATAGTTTCACCAGCTATTATTCCTGATTTCATAGCAGTATGTGTTCCCTTAATTCTAGGAAAATTCATTGTTCCAGCATTATCTCCAATCAAAAGGCCACCTGGAAAACTCATTTTAGGTCTTGATTGGTAGCCTCCTTTAATTAAAGCTCTTGCTCCATAAGAAACTCTTGAACCGCCTTTTAAATATTTATTTATAGAAGACTGATATTTCCATTGTTGGAATTCATCAAATGGACTTAAATGAGGATTTTTATAATCTAATGGGACTACATAACCTATATATGCTTGGTTATTCTCTCCATGGTAAAAGTAAGATCCAGAAACTGTTCCTTTAGAAGGCCAGCCAAGAGTATGAATTACTAGACCTTCTTCATGTAGTTCAGGATCAAGATCCCATACTTCTTTGAAACCTATTCCATAATGCTGGGGATTCTTATTTTCATCTAAATTAAATTTAGATATGACCTGTTTACCTAGATGTCCTCGGCATCCTTCAGAGAGAATTGTGTATTTAGCTCTTAGTTCTACGCCTGGTTCAAAGCTATCTTTTTTTGATCCTTCAAAAGAAATACCCATATCCCCCGTAGTTACCCCTACAATTTTTTCATTTTCTACTATCAACGAAGATGCAGGGAATCCAGGAAAAATATCTATCTCCATACCCTCTGCGTACTCAGCCATCCATCTGCAAAGATTGCCTAGACTAATAATATAATTTCCATGGTTCTTGAAAGTAGGTGTTAAAAAGGTAGGAGTAGGAATGGTAGTATTTTCATTAAGGAGGTACCTAACCGAATCCTTTTTTACTTCTGTATTTAATGGTGCTCCTAAATCTTTCCAATCAGGAATTAGTTCATTTAATGCTATAGGGTCAAAAACATTTCCAGATAAGATATGAGCCCCAACTTCCGAGCCTTTTTCAACTATACACACCGAGATTTCTTTATCATTCTCCTTGGCCAGTTGCTTTATTTTTATAGCAGCCGAAAGTCCAGAAGGTCCAGCACCAACTACCACTACATCGTAATCCATAGATTCTCTTTGTATTTCTTCCATAATTTTATTTTTAGTTTGTAAGCTTCTTTAGACGGTTATAGAATACGCGCCTAATAAACGTATTATAAAGGAATTTAAATATGAAAGTCCTAGTTCCCGTAAAACGAGTAGTTGACTACAACGTCAAAGTAAAAGCAAAGTCCGATGAAACCGGAGTAGATTTAGCTAATGCAAAGATGTCTTTGAACCCATTTTGTGAGATAGCTATAGAAGAAGCAGTTAGGTTGAAAGAAGCAGGCAAGGCAGAAGAGGTTATAGCTGTATCAGTGGGTACTAGTGCCTCTCAAGAACAGCTAAGAACTTCTTTAGCTTTAGGAGCTGATAGAGCTATTCTTGTTGAAACTGAAATAGAAGTAGAACCACTAGGTGTCGCTAAAATTCTTAAAGAAGTGGTTAACAAAGAAAACCCTGATTTAATAATTCTAGGAAAACAAGCTATTGATGATGATTCAAACCAAACTGGACAAATGTTAGCGTCTCTTTTAGGAATAGCTCAAGGTACTTTTGCATCTGAAGTTAATATTTCAGAAGGATCAGTTGAAGTTACTAGAGAAATTGATGGAGGTCTTCAAACTGTTAAATTAAATCTTCCAGCCATAGTCACAACAGATCTTAGATTGAATGAACCAAGATATGCTTCATTGCCAAATATTATGAAAGCAAAAAAGAAACCATTGGAAACTATAACTACCGATGATTTAGGAGTAGATGCATCGCCTAGATTAACAACAGTAAAAGTTGCTAATCCACCTGAGAGAGAGGCCGGAGTGAAGGTAGAATCAGTAGATGAATTGGTTGATAAATTAAAAAACGAGGCGAAGGTGATTTCATGAGTATTTTAGTAATAGCAGAACACGATAACCAAGAACTTAAATCATCTACTTTAAATGTTGTAACAGCTGCACAAGCTTTAGGTTCTGAAATTGATATTTTGGTAGCTGGATCCGATTGCTCATCTGTAGCAGAATCAGCAACAAAAATTCCTTCAATTAATAAAGTATTAATGGCTGATAGTGAAGCGTACAAAAACTGTCTAGCTGAAAATGTAGGTTCGTTGATTGGGAAAATAGGAACTAACTATACTCATATTTTAGCTGCTGCAACTAGTAATGGAAAAAATTGCCTACCAAGGGCTGCAGCTTTGTTAGATGTTGCCCAAATTTCAGATATTAGTGCTGTAGTTAGTGAAGATACTTTTGAAAGACCAATATACGCTGGTAATTGCATAGCTACCGTACAAAGTTCGGACTCAATAAAAGTGATTACAGTTAGAACCACAAGTTTTGATTCTTCAGAAAGCGAAGGAGGGACTGCTTCTGTGGAAACAATCTCTGAAAACACTGATCTTGGTGTTTCTTCTTTTGTTAAAGAGGAAGTGGCTGAATCAGATAGACCGGAATTAACTTCAGCTGATATTGTTATTTCTGGAGGAAGGGGGATGCAAAACGGAGACAATTTTTCTCTTCTCGAGGGTATTGCAGATAAATTAGGAGCAGCAATAGGTGCTTCTAGGGCAGCTGTTGATTCAGGCTTTGTTCCAAATGATATGCAAGTGGGCCAAACAGGTAAGATTGTAGCGCCTAATCTATATATAGCTGTAGGAATTTCAGGTGCTATACAGCATTTAGCTGGAATGAAAGACAGTAAAGTTATAGTAGCAATTAATAAAGATGAAGAGGCACCTATTTTTCAGATAGCAGACTATGGCTTGGTTGCAGACTTATTTGAGGCTTTGCCTGAGCTAGAAAGTAAGCTTTAAATTCTTTCAAGAAGGATCGCTGATTCCATATGGTCAGTGTATGGGAATTGATCAAAGAATGAAGCCTTTTTTATTCTATGAGTTTTAATGCTCTGTAAATCTTTCTGTAAACTTTCAAAACCGCAAGAAATATAGAAAATAGTATCGAATTTCTTAATATTAGTTTTGGTATATTCATCTAATCCAGTTCTAGGTGGATCTAGAAAGACTGAATTAAGCTTTAGGTCTTTAATATTTACATTAGACAGTCTTCTAAAAATTCTTTTTTCATTCAACGCCTCTAGTGTCTCTTTTCCTGATAAACGAGCATGAGATATATTAGCCGAAGCTGCGACCTTTATATTATCTTCTAACCCTCTAATACTAGGTCTACTATTTTCAGTCGCTAGAACTTGCTTATAAAGTCTTGAAAGAAGTAAAGTAAAAGTTCCAATGCCGCAATGTAATTCAAGAATATCATCTTTATGCGATTTTGCATCGCGTGTCCATTGAAGCATCTTCTCGCATATATATGGGTTTGGTTGAGAAAAGCAATTTTCATATAAATTAATTTTTAGATTTTCATCTCCTAAATCATAATTTTCTTGTATGAAATCTTTACCAATTGTTATTTTCTTTTTTCTGCTTCTGCCAATTAAATTAGTTTTTAGACTATTGGCTATATCAGTAGCACTCTTTTCCCATTCTTGATCTATCTCTTTGTGGTAATTCAAACAAATTACTGATTCTCCTCCTTTAGATACTTGAAAACTACATGAAAATAACTTATCTAATAAATTAGTCTTATTGCTGAGTGTATTTTTTAATTCATCCATCAATCCATTAATTTTTGGATGACATATCTCAAGATAATCTAAAGTCTCCTTCTTTTTGTCTTTTATCATGAAATAATTTAATGAATTTTGTTTTATAAAAACTCCGAACTCAGCTCTGCTCCTAAATCCAACTTCAGGAGATTCACAGGAGGTGACTTCTTCTGCTAAAGGCTGAAAGAAGTTAAAAAACCTTCTTTCTTTCTCTTTAAACTGCTTTAAATAAACATCTTTCATAAAAGGTTTTTTTCAATAGAGAAGAGATTTGTTAAAATTAAACTATGTCTGAACTCAATATTACATCTTCAGCAGAAAAATATCTTAATGAACTTCTTGAAAACCAAGACGAAGATACAATAGGTATTAAAATTTTTATAACTGAACCTGGAACACCAAGAGCTGAAACCTGTTTAGCTTATTGCAAAGAAGAAGATGAATTAGATGACTTTAAGTTAAAAGAAAATTTTTCTTTCAAAGTGTTTATAGAAGAAAAATCAGAAATTTTCCTTGAAGATGCGATAGTTGACTATTCTCCAGATAAGTTTGGAGGGACTCTTACAATAAAAGCCCCAAACTCAAAAGTACCCGCTATTGGAGAAGACGCTTCTTTAGAAGAAAGAATTAATTTTATTTTGTATTCAGAAATAAATCCTGGACTTGCTGCGCATGGCGGCGAGGTATCGTTGGTTGAAGTGCTCGATGGAGAACAAGCTGTACTCCAATTTGGTGGTGGCTGCCAAGGTTGTGGAATGATTGATCTAACCTTAAAGGATGGAGTTGAAAAGACCTTGGTTGAAATGGTCCCTGAGATAACATCAGTCATGGATGCCACAGATCATAGTTACAGAGAAAATGCATATTATAAATAGGAATTAATTTTATATGTCCCAATTAAATGCGGATAAATGTTTCATTTTTACAGATACAGAAACTTCAGGTTTAGATATAAATTTTTCACAAATTATCCAAGTTGGTTCTGTTGTAACTGATGAGTCTTTGGTAGTAGAAAATGAACACAATTTGTCTTGTAATTTATTACCCTGGATTATTCCAAGTCCTGAAGCTTTATTAGTTCACAAGAAAGTTGATTGTTTAGGAAATGATGAAAATACTCATTATGAAATGATGACGAACTTACGCAATGATTGGATTGAATGGTCAAAGAATAAGAATCCAATATACGTCACTTATAATGGGCATAGGTTTGATGAAGAGTTATTTAGAAGGCAATTCTATTGGTGTTTACTTCCTCAATATATTACCAATACTTCTGGAGCAACAAGATTAGATTTAATGTTTACTTTCCAGATAGTGGCTAATTTCTTTGCAGATAAAATGCCAATTCCAATAGATGAAGAGGGCAAAGTAAGCATGAAACTAACCGATTGGGCTGAGGCCAATGAAGTTTCTGCGGTTAATGCACATGATGCTGTAGCAGATTGTTATCTTATGATCCACCTGGCTAGAATTATCCAAGATAAAGCTAAGCCCGCCTTACACAGCTCAATTATTGGCTCTTCTAAAGGAGGAAACTTAAATATCCTTCAATCAGAACCTTTCGCAATGCTCTCAGAAGTTGTTAGGAGAAAGAAATTTACTTATCCAGTTACATTTTGTGGACAAAACTCAAAAATGCCTAATGAAGTGGCAGTTGTAGATTTATATTACGATCCAGATCAATTAGATGAAATGACTGATTCAGAATTACTAGAGCAAATGGGTTCTAGTGGTTCAGCAATTATTAAGTTAAGAATAAATAAAAGTCTACCGATCATAAATTCAATGAATGTTCCCAGTCTTCAAGATTACTTAGACATTCCTTTTTCACAATTAGAAGAAAGGGCACATAAAATTAAGAACAACACTAGACTTCAATTGAGAATAAGTGAACTTCTTTCAAATAACCAGACTACATACCCACCCCCTAAGTATGTTGAACAATCAGTTTATTCTGGTTTTGCATCATCAGAAGATGAACTATGGATGGAAAGGTTTCACGAATCACCTTGGAATGAGAGGTCTAAACTTATAGATGGTTTTGAAGATAGTAGATATAGAGAATTAGCCGAAAGACTTATTTGGACAAATTCTATGGAAACAGCAGATGATAAAACTAAAACCAAATATAAAAACTTTGTTAAGCAAAGAACTCATGAAAGCGGACCTTGGTTGAGCTTAGATAAAGCATTAGAAAAAACCCAAAATCTACTTATTGATGCTGAGGGCGAAAGAAAAGAGATACTGCAAGCATTAGAAAATCGACTCAACTCCTTAAAGTAATTTAGGAATCAGATTTCCATTCTTCAATTCGTATTAAAACTCCAAAGTGTGGATGATCGAAATAATGTAAATCATTATTTCTCATCTTTCTCTCTTCTAGAATTTGGTATTTATCCGCTAATCCTCTTACTGTTAGAGAACCTTTTTCATCTTTTAAATCTTGTTCTGCAGGATTTCTAAAAATAATTCTAGAGCTAAAATCATAAAATTCTGATCCGAGAGATCTTAAAAAACTATAAGTTTTAGGTATAAATTTAGTATTAACTAAACTTTCTATATCATTGTATTTATTGATATTTAAATATATTTCTTCATTAGATGAATTGTTTTCTGAAAATCTAATATCTAGTTCTGAATGTATATATCTTTCTTGATATAAATCAAGCTGTCCATAGATAGTTTCGTTTTCTATTGAAGCATTTATATAGATAGGAACAGATAATTTTTTTGTTAATAGTGGTTGATACCAACTTGCCTCATAAAATATTGTATAGTCTTTAGATTTTTTAAGTCTTTTAACTGTATTAAAAATCTCTCTTTTAGAATCTCTAAGTTCTTCGAAATAATTAAAAGGTAAGAATTGATTTTTACTGAACTCACCATCATCTTTCTTAGTAACTATTGGCCTGAGGTTATTTATTTGAGGTTCTTTTATTAAAAGTTTTGTATTTACAGATTGAGTTGTTACTAACAGCTTTGGAATTTTGGATATCTCAATTAAATTTGAAGCAAAATCAACTCTATCAGGAGTATCAAAAATTTCTTTTAGACTTGTTTCGCTAATACTATTATTTTTAAAAATAATTAGATCAATCCTGTATTCTTTCGTAGCTAAGTCATTTGCTTCAACAGATTCAGATAGGTTAACTATTTTGCCAGCTGATAATGGGAGGCTAGAAATAATAACAACTATTGAAATGAACAAAAATCTCATAAATTATTCTCAATTAAAAAGTTTACCTTATCATCTAGTTTGGTAAATCTCTCTAGATTAATTGTCTCCACTTTATCTGAACTCTTCAACATTACTTTCTGATCTTTAAAGGTAACTGATTTAAGATTTTCTGGAGAAGAAATTCTAATTTCTGCTTCTAAAAATAGAGATCTCAATTCATCTGGAAATAACCCAAATCTATCTATCATTTCAATTTTTATATCTTTTAAATCCTTTAAAGTGGTTGCTGTAGCTATCTTATTGTAGAAAATTAACCTGATATTTATTTCCGACACATATTCTTCAGGTATATATGAAGATCTACCTAAATCTACTTCAACCTCACTACGATCTAGATACTCAAAGTCTAATACCCCTCGTTCTATAAAATCTGTAGCCCTATTCAATAACTTCAGGTACAAATCTATACCTATAGATTCACAGATTCCACTTTGATTAGATCCAAGTATTTCTCCAGCTCCTCTTATTTCGAGATCCTTCATGGCTAACAAGAAGCCTGCAGATAAAGAGTTAGAGTCCTTCAAAGCCTTAAGTCTTTTATTTGATTTACTTTTATTTTTTATCTGTTTTGATCTTAAGAAATAGGCAAATGCTTGTTTCTTACCTCGTCCAACTCTTCCTCTTAATTGGTGTAATTGAGCTAAACCAAGCATATCAGCATCTTCTACAATAAGAGTATTGGCATTACTGATATCAATACCGCTTTCTATGATGGTTGAACAAACTAATATCTGAGTCTTATTTTCTAGGAAATTAATCATTCTTTCTTCAATATCTCTAGATTTAAGCTGACCATGAATGATTTCTACTTTTTGCTTAGGGAAATTCTCTTCTAACCTTTGCTTCCGGTCTTCTATAACTTTAAGGTCGTTGCATAAATAGTATATTTGTCCTCCCCTAAGTAATTCTCTTTGTATAGCTTCTTTTATTAAATTTTCGTTATAAGAATGCACGAAGGTTTTTACAGAGATTCTATTGCTTGGAGGTGTTGAGATTATAGAAAGGTCCTTTAGTTTAGCCAAAGAAAGATTCATCGATCTTGGTATGGGTGTAGCTGAAAGTGAAAGGATTTCTACATCTTCTTTCATAGAAACAATTTTTTCTTTTTGTTTAACTCCAAACCTATGTTCTTCATCAATGATTAATAGTCCTAAATCTTTAAATTCATTTTGCTTTTGAATTAAGGCATGAGTTCCAATAATGATATCTATATTTCCGGATTTAAGATCTTTTATTACTAAATCCCTTTGTTTTTTACTTAAATCTCTAGATAATTTAGCTATCTTAATCGGAAAGTCTTTGAACCTTTCTATGAATGTTTCGTAATGTTGCTGAGCTAATAAAGTTGTTGGAACTAAAAGACACACCTGTTTAGAATTATAAGCAGCTATAAATGATGCTCTTAAGGCTACCTCAGTTTTACCAAAGCCTACTTCTCCACAAATTAGTCTATCCGTTAATTGTTTTGAATTAAGGTCCCTTTCAACTTCTTCAATAGTTTTTATTTGATCTGGAGTTTCTTGATAAGGGAAAAGCTTTTTAAATTCATCATATTCTTTTACTGGATATTGATAAGAAAATCCTTCTTTGCTATTTCTTCTGGCCTTAATTTCTAGTAATTCAGCTGCAACATCAAAAGTTCTCTTTAGAGCTTCACTTTTTCTTTTTTTCCATCTTTTAGAACCCAACTGGTTAATCTTTGTGTCTTCAGGTCCATGGAATTTATTTACTTTACTAATATCATTTATAGGCACGAATACTTTAGATTCATTCAAATATTCTATCTCTAGGCATTCATTTACAACATTATTTGCTTTTATTTGCTTAAGGCCATTGAATATTCCTATTCCGTGTTGAAGATGGACCACTTTTTCCCCTAATTGTGGTAAATATTCATTAGTAACTTTGGTAGCGGGTGAATTAATAAAATCTTCCTTCTCTTTTACCTCTATTTTTGGAGATCTAGAAAAGCAAAAAGAAGTAAATATTTTTTTCTGTATTAGATTGGTTATATATTCCTTATCTAAGTAAACTTCATCGGGAGACAAAAGCGGTCTAGTTCTGTCAAATTTATAGTTTTCATATCTTGAATGGATTAATTCATAAAAACTATTTAAAGACTCAACCCAAGAGTCTTCTAAATAAAATTCATGATTGTCATTCAAATAGTCAATAAGGTAAGTAGGTTCATTAAAGAAAAGCTTTGAATAAATTTCACCACCCTCAGTTTCTTTAAAATTAGAAAGTGAATTAAATATTTCACAATCATCTTCGTCTTCCTCAAATCTCAACCTCCAATTTTTTTTGAATAAATTAACTCCTTCTTTATTGAACATAAATTCATTAGGTGGAAGAATACTTATGGAGTCTATTTTTTTTACAGTCGATTGATTTTTTGGATTAAAAGTTCTTAAAGAGATAATTTCATTATCAAATTCTTCAATTCTTATAGGTAATCTATTTCCGCATGCAAAAATATCTATGATTTGGCCTCTAGTAGCAAAATCTCCTAGTTCTTCAACAAGATCTGTTTTTTTATATCCAACAGATAATAATTCTTTTATAAGAATATTTCTGTCGAAAGGTTTATTTACCTCTAATGATTTAACTGAAAAAAGAGACTCTTTGGGAGGACATAAATCAATTAATGCCTGTATTGAAGTTACTATATTAAGAGAACTTTTATTTTTTAATTGAGCAAACGCCGTAAGTCTCTGATTTATTATTCTTTTAGAAGGAGAGAAAAAATCATATGGAAGAGTTTCGAAATGAGGGATATGAAGACAATTTATAGTTCCTTTTATTTCTTCAAATAAATTTTCTGCTTTATCTGGGGAAGATAAAACTATAATTTTTTGTTTAGATTTATCTTTAGTAACTAAAGAAATTAATTTTTCTATTGAAGAAAATTGTTTTTTTCTAAATTTGTCCATCTTTAAAATCGAATGAGAAGTGTATAATAAAAAAAAATTTTAAAGGTGAAAAAATGGACTTAAACTTTTCTGAAGAAGATATTTCATTCCAATCTGAAGTTAGGGATTTTCTATCGAATGATTACCCGGATGATATTAAGGATAAACAAGATAAAAGGATTCCTCTTAATAAAGACGAAATAATTAGGTGGCAAAAGTTACTTGCTTCTAAAGGGTGGTTTGCGATTAATTGGCCAAAAGAGTACGGAGGAACTGACTGGTCTCCGACTAAGAAATACATACTTCAGAATGAATTGGCATCTGCAAATGCACCTGTTTTGATTCCTTTTGGTGTAAACATGTGTGGTCCTGTTATTTATACTTTTGGTACGGAAGAACAAAAGGAAGAGCACCTAGATAAAATATTGAATAGTGATGTTTGGTGGTGCCAAGGTTATTCAGAACCAGGATCAGGATCAGATTTAGCTTCTTTACAAACAAAAGCAGAAAAGGTCGATGATAAGTATGTTGTTAATGGTACAAAAACTTGGACTACTATGGCTCAGCATGCTGATTGGATATTCTGCTTAGTGAGAACTGAAACTACAGAAATTAAACAAGAAGGTATCAGTTTCTTGCTCATAGATATGAAAACCCCAGGAATTGAGGTGAAGCCAATAATAACTATCGATGGTTCTCATGAAGTTAATATGGTTTATTTTGATAATGTTGAAGTGCCTACGAGTAATCTGATTGGGGAAGAAGGCCAAGGATGGAACATAGCTAAATTTCTTTTGATGCATGAAAGAAGTGGAATTGCAGGAATAGCAGCTTTGAAAAGGGAATTATCGAGACTAAAAGAAATTTCAGCAACTATAGAAAATGGCAATGGAGTGTTACTAGATGATCCAGACTTTAGAAAAAAACTTGAATCTACAGAGATTGAACTCACAGCAACAGAATTTACAGAATTAAGAACTCTGTCTGCTATGTCATCAGGGGGTTCTCCA
The DNA here is from genome assembly GCA_902628375.1 of uncultured SAR86 cluster bacterium. Lineage (GTDB taxonomy): Bacteria > Pseudomonadota > Gammaproteobacteria > Magnimaribacterales > Magnimaribacteraceae > CACOMS01. The sequence goes on from CACOMS010000001.1 coordinate 36,496, forward strand.
GGAGCTGAATCTTCTATTCTTAAAATTAAAGGTACGGAGTTACAACAAACAATTTCTGAACTCTTTATAGAAATGTTGGGGTATTATGCTCATCCATTTTTTGAAGAAGATAAAATAGGTACTAATGAGACTGTAGGTCCAGATTATGCAGCTCCAGCGATGCCTCATTATTTAAACTATAGAAAAGTTTCTATATATGGAGGTAGTAATGAAATACAAAGAAATGTTATATCAAAAGCAATTTTAGGATTATAAATATGGATTTTAATTTTAATGAAGAACAATCCCTGATTCAGGGTCAGGTTTCTCAGTTTATCCAAAGGGATTATGATTGGGAGAAAAGACAAGAACTATCAAACTCAGAAAGAGGATTCTCTGATGAAAACTGGAAGCAGTTTGGTGAATTAGGTTGGTTAGGAATATCTATTTCAGAAGCTTCAGGGGGTTTTGGTGGTTCATCTTTAGATACGATGATAATCATGGAAGAATTTGGGAAAGGCCTAGTAGTGGAACCTTTTCTTGAAACAATTGTTCTTTCTGCATCAATCATAGATGAAGCAGGATCGCAACAACAGAAAGATGAAGTATTAAATAAAGTTATAGAGGGAAACCTCCACCTTGCAACTGCTTTTTCAGAACCACAAAGCAGGTTTAATTTAGAGGATGTTGTGACAACTGGTACTAAACAAGACGACTCCTATGTAATAAATGGATTTAAGAGTGTGGTCATGAACGGCCCTGCTGCAGATAAGTTTATTGTTTCGGTACGAACTTCAGGCTCTCAATCAGACAATGAAGGAATAACATTATTCCTAGTGGATTCAGATCAAAAAGGGGTTTCTAAAAGAGATTATTCTACTGTAGACGGCAGAAAGGCTTGTGAATTAACTTTAGAGGACGTTTTGGTTCCATCTGACGCCATTATCGGAAAAGAAGGTAATGGATTAGGTTTGTTAAAAGAATCTATTAATAAAGGAATATTAGCGGTTTCAGCTGAAGCAGTAGGAGCTATGGAAGTTCTGTATAAAACAACTGTAGAGTACACTAAAACCAGAGAACAGTTTGGACAGGCCATAGGTAAGTTTCAAGTCCTTCAGCATAGAATGGTTGATATGTTTATGGAGTACGAACAAGCTAAATCGTTACTTTATATGGCAACCATTAAGCATTCTGAAGGAGCAAAGGATGCTGATAAGGCTATAGCTGGATTGAAATATCATATTGGAAAGGCGGGAAAATTTGTAGGACAGCAATCAGTACAACTTCATGGTGGTATGGGTGTTACTGACGAACTTAATGTTGGTCATTATTTTAAAAGACTTACAACCATTGGTACAATCTTTGGAAATTCAGATTATCACTTAACTAAATATTCAAAATTATAAAAATGACTTCAAAAGATCCAGATTCTAGGAAAAGAATAGGTTTACCCGAAGATTCTTTTGGTGACTTTCAGTATCGCCAAGCACTAGCTGAAGAAATGTTGCCACATATAGGCAGGATGTATAGAAATAATGTGCATTTAATGCTTTACGGAACTTTACTTGTCAATTTATCTGTATCTGAAATTATGCAAGCTCATAGATTTGTTAGAGAAACAGAAGAAAACGAACTTAGTGAGTATGAAATTTACCAAGTAATTTTAATTTTATCTGAGCTTGGACTCGGGCCCTCAGAAATAGATGTAGGCATTATTGCCACTGCTTTTTTAGAAAATAAAGAAAAAGATTTAGAAGAGTTTGTCAAAAAATCAGTTGAGGATCTAATAGGTAAAGAACAACAACCAAATGGAGCACATAAGGATGTTGTTTTGTATGGTTTTGGAAGAATTGGCAGGCTAATCACAAGATTATTGATAGAAGATTCTGGGGGAGGGGATAACCTCAGACTTAGAGCAATAGTAGTTAGAAAATCAAGTGATGATGATATCGTTAAGAGAGCGAATCTTCTCAGAACCGATTCTGTTCATGGTCCTTTTAAAGGAACTGTAAGAGTTGAAAGAGAAACTGAAACTTTAGTTATTAATGGGAATGAAGTAAAAATTATATACGCCAATTCTCCTGAAGAAATCGATTACACTAAATATAATATTGATGATGCTCTTCTTATAGACAACACAGGTATATGGAGAGAAAAAGAAGCATTAGCACAACATATAAAGTGTAAAGGAATTTCTAAAGTCTTACTTACAGCTCCCGGCAAAAAGGGAGTAAAAAATATTGTTTACGGAATTAACAATCAAGATTTACCCGAAAACGAAGAAATAGTTGGTGCTGCTTCCTGTACTACGAACGCAATAGTTCCAGTTTTAAAGGCTTTAAATGATGAATTTATAATCCAACAAGGACATATTGAGACTGTCCATGCCTATACAAATGATCAAAATCTAATTGATAATTATCACAAGAAAGCTAGGCGAGGTAGAAGTGCGGCCTTAAATCTAGTAATAACAGAAACTGGAGCTGGCAAAGCCGTAGGAGAAGTTTTACCTGAGCTTCAAGGTAAATTAACTGCTAATGCTATTAGAGTTCCTACCCCTAATGTATCTTTAGCTATAATGAAATTAACCTTTGAAAACGAACATTCTAAGGAAGAGTTAAACTCCTTTTTAAGAAACAAAGCTTTTCATTCTGAGTTAAAAGACCAGATAGATTTTACAAGCTCTCCGGAAATGGTTTCCAATGATTTTGTAGGAAGTAGGTATGCATGTATTGTTGATTCGGCAGCTACTTTAAGTCAGTCAAATAATGCGGTTTTTTATGTATGGTACGACAATGAATTTGGTTATAGTGTTCAGCTACTTAGAGTTGCTAAACAAATGGCAGGAATCAAATATCCTAGATTTCCAAAATATTCATAACTCTGCTAGAAAATAAGCTCACAGAACTATATAATTCGCGCATATTTTAATGTTGGGTTTTCTTTTTCATCCTAATTTGTACTTAGGAAATGATAAAAATAAAAAAAGGCTTAAATCTCCCCATAACAGGATTACCTGTACAAAGCACAACTGACTCTAAAAGAATTCGATCTGTAGCTCTTCTAGGTGAAGATTATGTTGGCATGAAACCAACTATGATGGTTGATGTTGGCGATGAAGTAAAAGTTGGTCAGCCATTATTCGAAGATAAAAAAAATCCAGGTATTTTCTTTACATCTCCAGGGTCTGGCACCGTTTCTTCTATAAATAGAGGAGCAAGAAGGGCTTTGCAATCAGTAGTTATTGATCTGAAAGATCAAGAAGAATATGTGGACTTTAGTCACTATAAAATAACCCAATCCATAGATACAAATAATGTAAGAAAGGGTTTATTGGAATCTGGTTTATGGACATCGTTCCGCACAAGACCTTTTAGCAAAATACCTAATAAAGAGGCTAATCCAGATAATATCTTCATTAATTGTATGGATACTAATCCTTTGGCTTTAAACCCAGTTTCTATAATTAATTCGAATATAGATGAACTTTTCTTAGGTATAAAAATATTAAATTCTTTAGAACCTAAAAACATCTACGTATGTGTTCCAGAAAACTTTTCTATTGATACGAGTAAATTAGAAGAAAATGTTCGAGTTCATAGTTTCTCTGGTCCGCATCCTTCGGGTCTAGTAGGAACTCATATGCATTACCTTTCTCCTCCTTCACTTACTAATATAAATTGGCATATTTCTAGTGCGGATTTAATAAGAATTGGTTCCTTCTTCAAGAATGGAAAATTAACTTTAGACACTACTATTAGTTTAGGCGGCCCAAAAGTTGAGAACCCAAGAATAATAAAAACAAGATTGGGTGCCTCAACAGATGAAATTTGTGCAGGAGAATTATTAGGTACAAATAATAGAGTTATATCAGGGTCAATTTTGAATGGTCGAGAAGCCTATGGGCCAAACGCATATTTAGGAAAGTATCATAATCAATTATCAGTAATAGAAGAGCCCTCAGAAGAGGATAGATTATTTATGAACTGGCTGAGACCTGGTTTTAATCTTTTTTCTCATTTACCAATTTATATTTCCAAACTATCAAAAGATAAGAAGTATTCATTTAAGGCACTTATGAATGGATCGGATAGAGCTATAGTTCCCATTGGTATTTACGAAGAAGTGTTTCCACAGGATTTATTGGTTAGTCTCTTGCTTAGGGCTATCGTCATAAAAGACACAGAGCAAATTCAACTTCTTGGAGGATTAGAACTAGATGAAGAGGACCTTTCTTTATGTTCTTATGTTTGTCCTAGTAAATACGACTTTTCTTCCTTATTAAGAGCAAATTTAAATCAAATTGAGGTTGAAGGTTAATATGAAATTTTTAAGGAAATTCTTTGATAACCTAAAACCAAGTTTTACGGAAGGTGGAAAATTTTCTAAATACTTTCCTCTATTTGATGTTTTTGAAAACCTTTTTTATTCATCTGATAGAAGAACCTTTGGTTCTATTCATGTTAGAGACAGTATAGATTTACAAAAAGTAATGGTAACCGTTTGGCTTGCGGCTTTTCCAGCAATGTTTTACGGAATGTACAACATAGGTTTTCAAGCCTTAACAGCTTTGCAAATAGAAGGTGCTCAAACAACCAATGACTGGCATTTTATTTTTATAAATTTACTCTGTAATTATGATCCTAATAGTATTTGGGATTGTTTCTGGTATGGGGCTTGCTACTTTATCCCCATATATTTAGTTACATTCATTGTGGGCATAGCTTGGGAAATGCTCTTCGCTGTAGTTAGGGGGCATGAAATTAGTGAAGGAGCTTTTGTTACAACTATTTTGTTCGCTTTGTGTTGTCCTCCTGATGCTCCTCTATGGCAAGTTGCTTTAGGTATAAGCTTTGGTTTGGTAGTGGGAAAAGAGATTTTTGGAGGTACAGGAAAAAATTTCTTAAACCCCGCTTTAACTGGAAGAGCTTTCATGTATTTTGCTTATCCTACTTATTGGTCTGGAGATAAAGCTTGGGTTGCTTTGGATGGATACAGTTCACCAACAATTTTGGGAATAGGCCCTCAAGAAGGATTAGTTGGAATTACCAATAATTATTCTTGGTGGGAAGCATTTATAGGATCCATTCCAGGCTCTGTAGGGGAAACATCAACATTGTTTATATTGATAGGACTACTAATACTTTTATACACCCGAATCGCATCATGGAGAATAGTCGCAGGTGTTTTGATAGGAACTTTATTAACTAGCTTACTGTTTAATTTATTTGGTTCGGACTCAAACCCTATGTATGAAATTCCTTTCCATTGGCATGTAGTTATAGGTGGTTATGCTTTCGGATTAGCCTTTATGGCCGTTGAGCCTGTCTCCGGATCTCATACTAATGCGGGTAGATGGGTTTATGGAATACTTATAGGTCTAATGGTGGTGTTGATTAGAGTGATCAATCCTGCTTTCCCTGAAGGCATGATGTTAGCTATTCTATTTGCTAATCTCTTTGCACCTTTAATTGACTATTATGTTCAAGAAAGGAATATTAAATCTAGAAAGAAAAAGGTAGTGGTCTAATGATTGATAATAATTCTATTAAAAAAATTCTTATAGTAGGCATAAGTCTTTGTCTAGTTTGCTCCGCTATAGTTTCTTTAGCAGCAATCAACCTGAGAGATAAACAAATAGAAAATGCACTTAATGAACAGAAAATAAAGATATTAGCTTCTGCAAATTTACTCTCAGAGGAAAAAACCCTCGAAGAAGTATTTAGTTCTATAGAGGAAAGAATTGTAGATTTAGAAACAGGCCAATTTGTGAATACCATTAATCTTGAAACATTTGATGCAAATAAAGTAGCTAAAGATCCTAAGACCTCAATTGTTTTATCTAATGACCAAGATATTGCTTTAATTAAAAACAGAGAGAATTACGCAAAAATTTATCTTCACTATAATGATGTCGAACTAAATGCCGTTATTTTACCTGTAAGAGGTTATGGTTTATGGGGAACAATGTATGGTTACCTTGCCTTAGAATCTGATCTTAATACGATAATAGGATTAGAGTTTTATAAAGATAAAGAGACTCCAGGGTTGGGAGCTGAAATTAATAACCCTAAATGGAAGAAACTATGGAAGGGTAAGGAAATATATTCCACTAATGGAGAATTAGCTATCCAAGTAATTAAAGGCTCAGTTATGACTGATGATTCAGGATTTAACAATAAGGTCGATGGGTTATCTGGAGCTACTATTACAGGAAACGGAGTTACAAACTTACTTCAGTTTTGGTTAAGTGATTTAGGTTTTCAGCCTTTCTTAAATCAACTAAAAAATAATAAAACTTTATCTATGGAGAGTGGAGATGTCTAAAGCAAGAGAAGTTTTACTTAATCCTATCTTTAACGAAAATCCTATTGCATTACAGATACTGGGTATTTGCTCTGCTTTAGCTGTTACAAGTAATTTATACGTTACTTTAATAATGTGCGTAGCTCTAACTTCTGTTATCTGTTTCTCTAATTTATTTGTTTCTTTGATTAGAAATCACATTCCAACAAATATAAGAATTATTGTTCAAATGACGATTATTTCTTCTTTGGTAATCTTAGTAGACGAAATACTTAAAGCGTTTGATTATGAGACGAGTAAACAAATAGGGGTTTTCGTAGGATTAATCATTACAAACTGCATTGTTATGGGAAGGGCTGAAGCGTATGCAATGCAAAACTCAGCAGGAATGAGTTTTTTAGATGGCTTAGGTAACGGTCTTGGGTACAGTATTATTTTAATTGTTGTAGCTATATTTAGAGAGTTAATAGGTGCAGGGTCTTTGGCAGGTTATGAAATTTTACCTTTGGTCCAGAATGGAGGATGGTACATAGGTAATAATTATTTTCTGCTTCCTCCAAGCTCTTTTGTAATCATTGGTTTATTAATTTGGGCTTTAAGGGCATGGAAAACAGATCAAGTAGAAGAACCACAATTTAAAATACAGTCTAATAGTTTAGAAGCAGAAGAGAGGAGGGTATAGATGGAATATTATTTAAACCTCTTTATTAAAGCTGTATTTATAGAAAATATTGCATTGGCCTTCTTTTTGGGCATGTGTACTTTTCTTGCTATATCAAAAAAAATTGGTCCTGCCATAGGTTTAGGGCAGGCAGTGGTTGTTGTTTTAACTTTAACTGTTCCTATCAATAACTTTATTTATAACAATATACTTGCTGAAGGTGCTCTTTCTTGGGCCGGTTTAGATGATACGAATTTAGAATTTTTACACTTAATTAGTTTTATAGGAATCATAGCTGCTATGGTACAAATACTAGAGATGTTCCTCGATAAGTACGTGCCTGTCTTATATAACGCTTTAGGCACCTTTCTTCCTTTAATTACCGTTAATTGTGCAATCTTAGGAGCTTCTCTATTTATGAAAGAAAGAAGTTACAATTTTACTGAAAGTATCGTATATGGATTTGGTGCAGGTATCGGTTGGTTATTGGCAATAGTGGCTTTAGCAGGAATAACAGAAAGGCTTAGATATGCAGATATACCAGAAGGACTTCAAGGCCTAGGTATAACTTTTATTACAGTAGGTCTTATGTGTTTTGGATTTATGTCTTTTGGAGGAATATCGCTGTAATGAATTTTTTAGAAAATGAGATAGTGTTAGGCATATTGGCTTTTACTGTGGTCGTAAATCTAATGATCTTTGTAATACTAGGAGCTAGGAGATTCTTAGTTAGTACAGGAGATATAAATATAGAAATGAATGAAGATCCTGATAGGTCAATAGTAGTTCCAGCAGGAGGAAAATTACTTCAAACCTTAGCAGCACAAAATCTTTTCTTGTCATCAGCATGTGGAGGTAAGGGTACTTGTGCACAATGTAAATGCATAATTGCTGAAGGAGGGGGTGCTATTCTTCCAACAGAAGAATCTCATTTTACGAATAAAGAAAAAAAAGAGGGCTGGAGGCTATCATGTCAAGTACCTGTAAAGGAGAATTTAAAGATACAAGTCCCAGATGAAGTTTTTGGGGCAAGAAAGTGGGAATGTGAAGTTATCTCTAATGATAATGTTGCTACTTTTATTAAAGAATTAGTGCTTAGGTTACCTGAAGGAGAAGAAGTTGCTTTTAGAGCTGGAGGTTATGTTCAGATGGAAATTCCTCCGTATCAACTTAAATTCAGCGATTTTGATATAGACAAAAGATTTCATTCAGATTTAGAGCACTTCAATTTCTTTGAAAATGCTTCAACCGTTAGAGAACCAGTTATTAGGGCATACTCTATGGCAAATTATCCTGAAGAGAAGGGGATAATGAAATTTAATATTAGAATAGAGCTACCTCCTAGAGGAACTGATTTTCCTCCAGGTGAAATGACCTCTTATATCTTTAATCTGAAGAAAGGTGACAAAATAACAATTTTTGGACCTTTCGGAGAATTCTTTGCTAATGAAACTGAGGCAGAAATGATTTTTATCGGAGGAGGTGCTGGCATGGCTCCCATGAGATCTCATATTTTTGATCAACTCTTAAGATTAAACAGTAAAAGAAAAATTACTTTCTACTATGGAGCTAGAAGTCTAAGTGAACTCTTTTATGAAGATGATTTTAATCAGCTTCAAGATAAGTTTGAAAATTTTAAATGGCATGTTGCTCTATCAGAACCACAACCAGAAGATAATTGGGATGGTCCTACAGGATTTATCCATCAAGTTATTCACGATGATTACTTATCCAGCCACAAGGCCCCAGAAGATTGTGAATATTATATGTGTGGACCTCCACCAATGATGAACGCAGTATTTGGAATGCTTGATGACTTAGGTGTAGAACCTGAGCAAATTAAATTTGATGATTTCGGTTCCTAGTCGTTTCCTAAGTAAATTCAAGTTAAATTCGGTTCGTAGTCTTTTCATATTAGTTGTAGCTTTTTTTTTAATTTTCCTACTCGCTAAAAACCAAAAAGAAGAGGAAACTTACTCAGGTAAGGTTATGGGAACTACTTGGCAAGTAACTTTATTGACCAATAAAAATCACAAGAACCAAATTCAAAATATTTTTAATGGTATTGATAAAGCTATGTCCACTTACAAAGACTATTCTTTACTTAATGAAATAAATTCTTTATCTATAAATACCTTCAAACTAATAAATGAGGACATGATAAAAGTTTTGGAAGAGTCTTTAAGGGTTTGTGAATTAACTAATGGTGCTTTCAACATTTCTGTAGGAAGGGCAGTAAATACGTGGGGATTTGGTCCAAGAAATAAAGAAATTTTTGATAAAAATAAATTACTTTCTAATACTCATAGGCATTCATGTAATACATACGAAATAATAGATAATTCCATATATAAACTACAGGATGTGCATTTAGATTTATCTGCAATAGCTAAAGGTTATGCAATTGATAAAGCTTCTGCCTATCTTGAAGAAAATAATGTGGAGAATTATTTCATTGAATTAGGCGGTGAAGTCAGTTTCAAAGGTAAAAAAGAGCAGGGCTTTTGGTCTATAGGAATACTAAACCCAAAAAATATCTATGAACCTTTATTTATTCTTAGCTCCAAGAATATAGGCGACAACTCTCTAGCTACTTCCGGAAACTATCTAAATAAAAAAATTATTGGAGAAAATACTTATTCACATACTATCAATCCATATACCAATCTTCCTATTGGAGATAGATCAACTCTTTCCGTAAGCGTTCTTAATAAGAGTGCTATGACGGCAGATGCTTTAGCAACTGCCTTGAATGTAATGGGTGTAGAAAAAGGCATTCAATTCGCTAATCTAAACTCTATAGAAGCTTTATATATTTATGAAGAGGAAGATGACATGAAGGTTTTATCTTCTTCAAAAATGTTAGAATACTTTCCAGATAGATAGATTATTGAGTAATGATAGAAGTAATTTTAACTTTAGGTGTTTTTTTATTAATAGTAACTGCTATGTCTTTAGGAGTGCTAATGGGCAGAAAGCCTATATCAGGATCTTGTGGAGGTCTACAGGCTATGGATGGAGCGGCCTGTGATCTTTGTGGTAATGATCCTAACAAATGCAAGAACCAATAAAAAAGAGGCTAATAGCCTCTTTTTTTATGACTTTTCGACTTACTAGAATTGATTCATAGTATTGTCTTTACCGCCTGCAAGTAAGGCATTATCTCCAGAAAAGTATTCTTTGTGTGTATCTCCCACTGTACTTCCGGCTAGATCTTGGTGTTTAACAGAAGACATTTCTCTTCTTATTTCTTGTCTTTGTATTTCTCTTACATAAGCAAGCATGCCTTGGTCTCCAAAATAACCTTCAGAAAGAACTGAAGTGCCTAATGCTGTTTCATGATAAGTAGGAAGGGTAATCAGGTGATGAAAAATCCCTGCCTCTTTGGCAGCATCTTTTTGGAAACTCTGTATTAAGCTGTCAGCTTCCTTTGCTAACTCACTATCATCCAGTTTTTCACTCATTAAATCTTTCCCTTCCGGATATTCTGAGACATCTTTACCTGCTTCTTTCCACTCATTGTAGACTTGCTCTCTGAATGCCAAGGTCCAATTAAAAGAAGGTGAGTTGTTATATACAAGCTTTGCTTCAGGTTTAACTTTTCTTATTTCATTAACCATATCAGCTATTTGTTGTACATTTGGCTTTTCTGTCTCGATCCATAATAAATCGGCTCCATTATCTAGGCTTGTTATGCAATCTAAAACAACCCTATCGAAGCCTGTATTATCCTTAAATCTATATAACCCATTAGGAAGCCTTAAGGGTTTAACATGGACTCCATTTTGGTGAATGGTTATATCATTTTCATTAAGATCTTCTAGATTATTTATTTCTTCGGTTTCTAAGAAAGAATTATATTTATCTGCTAAATCTCCAGGTTCTTTAGATACGGGCACTTTTTGAGTTAAACCTGCACCTAGAGAATCGGTTCTGGCGACTATGATTCCATTCTCAACCCCTAATTCTAGAAATGCATATCTAACGGCATTAATTTTTGAAATAAAATCTTCATGAGGAACAGTTACTTTTCCATCTTGATGACCACATTGCTTTTCATCAGAAACTTGATTCTCTATTTGAATAGCGCAAGCTCCAGATTCAATCATCTTTCTTGCTAAAAGATATGTAGCTTCTTCATTACCAAAACCAGCATCTATATCTGCAATTATTGGAACAACATGTGTTTCGAATGAATCTATTTTTTGTATCACGTCTTCTTCATTACCACCATTTGACCTTACTTCGTCGAGCTCATTGAATAAATGTTGTAATTGGATAGAATCAGCTCTCTTTAAAAAGGTATAAATTTCTTTAATTAACTTAGGAACTGAAGTTTTTTCATGCATGCTTTGATCGGGAAGGGGACCAAATTGTGATCTTAAAGCAGCTATCATCCATCCGCTTAAGTAAACATAAGACTTAGATGTTGTTTTCTTTGATCTCTTTATTTCCATCATCATTTGTTGTGCAGTAAATCCATGCCAACATCCTAATGATTGGGTATAGTTTGAAGAATCCTTATCATAATCAGCCATATCTCTTCGCATTATTTCCGCTGTATATCTAGCGATATCTAATCCTGTTGGGAACCTATTTTGTAATCTCATCCTTGAGGCGCTTTCAGGATTAATATGCTTAAAAATAGATGGTTTATCTTCTTTAAGGTCAGTTAATTCTTTTATTAAATCTGAATATTTAGGCATGTCTAAGTCCTTTTGTTTTTTATTTTTTAAAATTTATTAGATAAATTTTTGTGACGGGAATTTTAAATCAAATAACATATATAGCAACTTAATATTAGAGATCTCTTGATAACTTGGATGCAAGTCCAGTATAAGTTCTAGATTTAAGATCAAGGAGGGCATTTTTATCATCACTTGGAATTTCTAGTGAATTGATGAGCACGTTAATATCTTCTTCTGTAATTTTTTTACCTCTAGATAAATCTTTCATAATTTCATAGCCATTCGGAATATTATTTTTCCTAATTATCGTCTGTATTGCTTCAGTAAGAATTTCTATCGAATTGTCTAAATCTTCTAATAAAATTTTCTTATTTAATTGGAGTTTCCCTAAACCTTTTTGAAGCGATTTAAGAGCTATTAAGATATGTGCAAACCCAACACCTATATTTCGAATAGAAGTGGAATCAGAAAGATCTCTTTGCCATCTAGATATTTGTAGTGAATCGTTTAAGGAATTAAAAATACCTTTAGAAATATTTAAATTTCCTTCTGCATTCTCAAAATCTATAGGGTTAACTTTATGGGGCATCGTAGAAGAACCAACTTCTCCTTCTTTTAAAGACTGGGAAAAATAATTTAAGGAAATATAACCCCAGATGTCTCTTGATAAGTCTATTAATACATTACTTAATCTTTGGTGATGATGGAAAAATTCTACTAGATTATCTTTAGGTTCTATTTGAGTTGTGTAAGGGTTGTATTCTAAGCCTAGTTTATTAATAAATCTCTTGGATAGGCTTTCCCAGTTTGCTTTGGGATACGCCACTTTGTGCGCATTGAAATTTCCAACAGCTCCATTCATTTTTCCTTTTAATTTATGCTTTTCAATTTGATCTTTAATTTGATCAACTCTATACACAAAATTTGATAACTCTTTACCCATAGTAGTAGGCGAGGCTGGCTGACCATGAGTTCTTGAAAGCATGGCATCTTTACTATGCTTCTTGGCAAGTTTTTTTAATTCTTTAAGAGTAATTTTTATTTCTTTAGTTAAGACTTGCTTAGATGACTCTTTAATCATCAAAGAATAAGAAAGATTATTTATATCTTCGGATGTGCATGCGAAATGTATAAACTCAGAATATTTACTGAATTTAAAATCCTTAACTTGTTCTTTTAAGAAATACTCAATTGCTTTGACGTCATGGTTTGTTTTATTTTCTATAGTTTTAACTCTTTTTGAGTCCTTTAATGAAAAATTTTCATAAATAGATCTTAATTTTTTAATTTCATTTTTTGATAGGGGGGGTAAATCTTTGATATTTTTTTCTAAGCTAAGAAAAATAAACCATTCAATCTCGACTCTGAGTCTATATTTCATTAGGGCAAATTCACTAAAGAAAGGTCTTAATTCGACCGTTTTTGAAGAATACCTACCATCTACTGGTGATATAGCTGTTAAGTTATTTAAAAGCATTTGTTAATTATATCCTAATAAACTTCCTTAATTTCTCCTCCACCTAAGCATATGTCTTTTGAGTACAAGACTACCGACTGTCCATGAGTTATAGCTCTTTGTGGATTTTTAAATGTAATTTCTGCTTTTTTATCTTTAATTTTAACCTCGCAGCTTTGATCGGCTTGTCTGTATCTAATCTTTGCATTAAGGTCATATGTTCCATCTTCTAGATCGTTTATTAGCTCTAAATTAGATGTTTTAAGTCTAGAAGAAAATAAGAGACTGTTATCATTTCCTTGACCAACTATTAAAGCATTACTTTCATTATCTTTTTTTAAAACATACCATGGTAAATCTGGATAATTTCTCACTCCTCCAATACCTAAACCTTGTCTTTGGCCTAAAGTATAGAAGCTTAGACCAATATGAGTTCCAATTTCATCTCCTTGATCAGTCAGTATTGGCCCTGGTTTTTTCTGTACATAATTTTGGATAAATTCAGGGAAAGGCCTTTCCCCAATAAAACAGATTCCAGTGCTATCCTTTTTTGTACTTGTAACTAGATCTTGTTCTGACGCAATCTTTCTTACATGATCTTTGGTTAAGTTTCCTACTGGGAATAAAGTTTTTGCTAAAGATTTATTGCTAATGGAGTGTAGAAAATAGCTTTGGTCTTTATTATTATCTTTTCCTTTAGCTAGGCATACTTGATCTTTAATGTTTCTTACTTGGCAGTAATGACCTGTTGCTATGAAATCGTAATTATTTTCTATAGCGTATTTATAAAACTTATCAAATTTAATCTCTTTATTACACAAAATATCAGGATTTGGAGTTCTACCTGCTTCTAACTCACTTAAGAAATATGAAAAAACCCTTTTTTTATAAGCTTCAGAAAAATTTACTTCTAAGAGCTTAATTCCTAATTGATCTGCTACAAAAGCAGCATCCATGAAATCTTCCTTGACACTACAGTAAGGAGATCCATCGTCATCTTCCCAATTTCTCATAAAAGCAGCATCTACTGAAAAACCTTGTTCTTTCAGCAAATATCCAGAAACTGATGAATCAACTCCACCTGAAAGTCCTAGAAGTACGCGTTTTTTAACCATTTTGTTAGTTTAGATTAATTTTAGAGACTATATGCTATATAATTCGCGTCCCTCTCACAAAGTTTAAAAAAAAACTATGAAATTTGAAAATATAGTTGAGCCTACGGACGGCTCAAAAATAACATACAAGGGAGAAGAATTAATTGTCCCTGATAACCCAATTATCCCATTTATTGAAGGCGATGGAATAGGTTCTGATATAACCCCTGCAATGATAGATGTTGTAGATGCAGCAGTTGCTAAGGCCTATGATAATAAAAGAAAAATTTCTTGGATGGAGATATATTGTGGAGAGAAATCAGTTGAAGTTTATGGAGATGACAACTGGTTACCTAAAGAAACACTAAAAGCTTTAGAAGAGTATCTTGTAGGCATAAAAGGACCTTTAACTACACCTGTTGGAGGTGGAATAAGGTCTTTAAATGTAGCTCTAAGACAAGAATTAGATTTATATGTATGTCAAAGACCAGTTAGATACTTTGAAGGAGTACCAAGCCCTGTTGTTAGTCCAGAAAAGACCGATATGGTTATATTTAGAGAAAATTCGGAGGATATATATGCAGGCATAGAATGGGAGGCGGGCAGTGAAGGCTCTGAAAAGATAATTAAATTCCTAGTAGAAGAAATGGGAGTTACTAAAATTAGATTCCCTGACTTTTGTGGAATAGGCGTAAAACCTGTTTCAAAAGAAGGAACACAAAGACTAGTTGATAAAGCTATTCAATATGCAATAGCTAATGATAGAGATTCTGTAACCTTTGTTCATAAAGGTAATATTATGAAGTTTACCGAAGGGTCTTTTAAAGATTGGGGTTATCAACTTGCTGCTGAAAAATATGGAGCAGAAGAGTTAGATGGAGGTCCATGGCATTTATTAAAAAACCCAAAAACAGGCAATGAAATTATTATTAAAGATGTAATTGCAGATGCATTTCTTCAACAAATTCTAACAAGACCTGATGAGTATAGTGTTATAGCTACATTAAATTTAAATGGAGATTATATTTCTGATGCATTAGCTGCTGAAGTAGGGGGCATAGGTATAGCTCCAGGTGCTAATTTAGGCGACAAAGTAGCACTTTTTGAAGCTACACATGGAACAGCTCCAAAATATACTGGTCTAGATAAGGTTAACCCTGGGTCTCTTATTCTTTCAGCTGAAATGATGCTTAGATATATGGGCTGGCAAGAAGCAGCTGATCTAATTATCCTAGGTCTTTCACGAACCATAGAAAGCAAAACAGTAACTTATGACTTTGAACGTTTAATGCAAGGAGCTAGCCTAGTTAAATGTTCAGAATTTGGGAAAGCTATTATCGAAAATATGGAGTAATGCTGTCCGATAAGATCCTAACTAGACTTTCTTCAGGTAAAGATCACTTAGATAGTGAAATTTCTACAGGCACAATAACTGTAGATCCTAAATTAAAAAAACCTCCCCTTTATAGAGTTATTCTATTGAATGATGATTACACTCCTATGGAGTTTGTAGTTTATATTCTTCAATCTTTCTTCAATATGAATCAAGAGAAGGCAACCCAAGTTATGTTAGCAGTCCATCAACATGGAAAAGGAGTTTGTGGTATATTTACTAAAGAGGTAGCTGAAACAAAATGTTCACAAGTTTTAAACTTTGCAAAAGAAAATGGACACCCTTTGGCTTGTGATATAGAACCTGTAGACGAAGATTGATGTTAGATAAACAAGTAGAAGAAAATCTTAACTTCTCATTTAAATTAGCAAGTTCATCCAGTCATGAATTCGTTACCATAGAGCATCTACTTTTATCCCTCCTTCAAAATGATAAGGCACTAGAAGTTTTTAATTTCTTAGATGCAGATGTAAAGACCTTAGAAGAGAAATTAACTAAATTTATCAAAGAAACAACTCCTCTTATCGATAATTCCAATAATAGTGAAATACAGCCAACATTAGGCTTTCAGAGAGTACTGCAAAGGGCAGTTTTTCATGTTCAATCGTCAGGTAAGGATAAAGTTAATGGAGCTAATTTATTAGTAGCTATCTTTAGCGAGAAAGAAAGTCATAGTGTTTATTTACTAGAGCAGGAAGGTATAACTAGACTAGATGTGGTCACATACTTAAGTCATGGAGATTCTCATACTTTAGAAGATCATTCTGAAAATGAATTTACAGAAGAAGAGCCAGAAGGAAAACCAAAAAAAGACTCTTCAGCATTAGAACAGTTTTGTACAAACCTCAACCAGGAGGCTATTGATGGAAATATTGATCCATTAATTGGTAGAAATAGAGAAATAGAAAGAATTTCACAAATTTTAGCTCGAAGGAATAAAAACAATCCTCTTTTAGTAGGAGATTCTGGTGTAGGAAAAACTGCTATAGCAGAAGGTTTAGCTAAGTTAATAACAGAAGGTAAAGTTCCAGACCTATTAAAAAATTGCATTATTTATTGTTTAGATTTAGGAGCATTATTAGCTGGAACTAAATATAGAGGAGATTTTGAAAAAAGATTAAAGGTTGTTTTAAGTGAATTATCTAAGCAAGAAAAGGCCGTACTCTTTATAGATGAAATACATACTATTATAGGAGCAGGTGCTACTTCTGGAGGTGTAAATGATGCCTCTAATCTCCTAAAACCTGCTTTAGCAAAAAATAATCTTCGTTTTTTTGGTTCGACCACTTATAAAGAATTTAGGGGTGTATTTGAAAAAGATAGAGCTCTTTCAAGAAGATTTCAAAAGGTAGATGTAAAAGAGCCTAGCGTAGAAGACACTTTCAAAATACTTAAAGGTCTTAAATCACAATTTGAAGATCATCATGGAATTAAGTACTCTGATAAAGCCTTAAAAATGGCAGCTGAATTATCAAGTAGGTATATAAATGACAGAAATCTTCCTGATAAAGCTATAGATGTAATTGATGAAGCAGGATCTCGAAAACGCTTAAAAAATAAAACATCTAGAATCTCAGAAATAGACATTGAAGAGGTAGTAGCTTTAATGGCTAAGGTTCCTAAGAAAACAGTTTCTTCATCAGATAAGGACATCCTAGCCAAATTAAAAGAAAATCTGAGTAGAGTTATCTTTGGTCAAGATGAAGCTATAGACACTTTAACAACCTCGATAAAGCTTTCTAGAGCAGGATTAGGGAATATTGATAAACCAGTAGGCAGTTTCCTTTTTTCTGGACCAACAGGAGTGGGAAAAACAGAAGTATCTAAGCAACTTTCTATAATAATGGGTATTGAATTTATAAGATTCGATATGTCTGAATATATGGAAAGACATACAGTTTCTAGATTAATTGGAGCTCCTCCAGGTTACGTTGGATTTGATCAAGGCGGTTTGTTAACGGAAGCTGTTACAAAGAATCCACATTGCGTAATTTTATTAGATGAAATTGAAAAGGCTCATCCAGAAGTTTTTAATATTTTATTACAGATAATGGATCATGGAACATTAACAGACAACAATGGCAGACAGGCTAATTTTAAAAATTCTATCCTTATTATGACCTCCAATGCAGGAGCTCAAGACATGAGTAGAAATTCAGTAGGTTTTAATCAACAAGACCATAGTTCAGAAGGAAAAGAAGCAATAAAGAAAACATTTTCTCCGGAATTTAGAAATAGATTAGATTCAGTAATCCATTTTAATTCCTTGAGTAAAGAAGTAATTCTTACTGTTGTTGATAAATTTTTAGTTGAGCTTCAAGCGCAATTAGATGAAAAGAAAGTACAAATAGAAATTTCAGACGATGTAAGGATGTGGTTAGTTGACAATGGATATGATAAAGATATGGGAGCTAGACCCATGCAAAGACTAATACAAGAAGAAATTAAGAAACCTTTAGCAGATAAGATCTTATTTGGAAATTTAACTAAAGCAGGGGGTTTGGCTACAGTAAGCTTGGTTGAGAATAAGATATCTATTGAATATAAAGAAAGTTCTAAAGAATCTGTAAAAGTTTAAAAGTCCTATCTTTCCCTAAATATTATTCTACCTTTGGATAAATCATAAGGAGTAATTTCAACCTTTACTCTATCTCCGGTGAGTATTCTTATGTAGTTCTTCCTCATTTTTCCTGAAATATGAGCAGTCACTATATGATCATTTTCGAGTTTAACTCTAAAAGTGGTATTTGGGAGAGTTTCTACAACTTCTCCATCCATCTCTATTAAATCTTGTTTAGCCATATATAATAATTTTGCACTAAGATATTAAATTAATCAAAAAACATTATGGAAAAGAAATTTAGATTTGGAAGACTACTTCTTTTTTTAGCATCTATTATTGTGCTTATAGCTTTAATTAGTTTCATGATAGATAGGATAATCCTTCTTTATTGATATTGAGAGATTATCCCTTCCTTAATTAATAAATCTATTTCCTTTTCAGAATAATTAGCCCAGCTTTTAAGGGTATCTGAAGTATGTTGACCTAAGTGAGGAGGGGGGCTGTAAGTATCTTCATTATCCAATGAAAGTTTTACTGGATTACCAGGCATTAAAACTTTCCCGCCATCTGGATGTTCTACTTCAACCACCATATTTCTGTGAATAACTTGTTCATCAGATAAAGCTTTACTAAAGCTATTTATAGGAGCACAGGGAACTTTTGAAGCATTTAATTTATCTATCCAATATTCAGAAGTATTCTCAGATAGTTTCTTGTTTAACAATTCTTCAATATATGCCTGATTCTTTAGTCTACCTGGTTGATCAGAAAATTTATCATTTCTAAGTTCTTCTATATCAACAATATCTAGTAAAGAAAGCCAGAATTCATTTGTTATAACAGCTATAACCACAAAACCATCTGAAGTTGTAAAGCTGTTATATGGAACATGAACAAAATGTGCATTTCCTATAGGTTCTGGATCAATACCAGAAAGTGTTTGCATGGTTGCCATATAAGTAAGCAAAGAAATTTGTACATCTAGAAGTGAAAGATCTATATGTTGTCCTTTATTAGATCTATCTCTTGATATAACAGCTGAAAGAATGCTTATAACGCTATACAAACCAGATCCTAAATCTCCTATAGGAATTCCTGCACGAGTAGGGTGATTTGCATCGCTACCTGTAATTGACATTCCGCCACTATAGGCTTGCACTATTTGATCATAGGCAGGTCTACTAGAGTGAGGACCTGTTTCACCAAATCCAGTAATTGAGCATGTGATAATTTTTGGATTTACTTTTGAAAGGTGTTCAAAGTCAATTTGTAGTTTTTTAACAACACCAGCACTAAAATTATTTAAAACTATGTCGGCAGATCTAACAAGGTCATAAAATACATCCAAACCTTTCTTGTTTTTAAGATCTATAGATACACTTTTTTTATTTCTATTTAGAGTTAAGAAATATGCTCCGAAATTCTTAAAGGAATAGTTGGGATCATTTTTCAATAATCCACGTGTCATTTCTCCAGTATTTAAAGGCTCAACTTTTACAACCTCTGCTCCTAAATCTGCTAAAACCATACCTGCATAAGGTCCAGCTAACATATGAGTTAAATCAATTACTTTAAGTCCATTTAAGGGTTTCATGACGCAATTGTACTACACCTTTTTTATAGACATATTTAACAAATAAATTAGCTTACTAAAATTTGATTAGTTTCTTTGATGTAATTCTGTTTCTGGTATATTGAATTTTTCATAGGAGTAAAAATATGAGTACAGACATACAAGTAAATCAAGAAAAATTAATGGAGCTATTTGGTAGTGTTTTTAATGACGTTGCAGGATCAATGGCAATAATGATGTCTTATTTAGGTGATCAATCAGGAGTTTACCGTGCCATGGATAAAATAGGTCCAGCTTCAGTAGCCGATATAGCTAAGGAATCAGAAGTAGACGAACGTTATCTTTTAGAATGGCTATCTTCAAATGCCGGAAGAGGGTACGTTAATTATAATGCTGCAACCGAAGAATTTAGTTTAACACCTGAACAAGCAGCAGTTTTTGCTAGAGAGAACGAACCAACTTGTATACAGGGCTTAGTTCAAGGGGTTGTAGGTCAATTTGTTAAAGAAGATGTTGCAGTTGATGTATTCAAAACAGGTAGAGGAAGACCATGGGGAGAACATCATGAATGCTGTTTTTGTGGGACAGAAAGATTTTTCCGTCCAGCTTATGCAGGTCATTTATTAGATGAGTGGATTCCAGCTATGACAGGAGTAGAAGAAAAATTAAAAAAAGGAGCTATAGTTGCTGATATAGGCTGTGGCTTAGGCACTTCATCAATGTTGATGGCCGAACAGTACCCAAATTCAACAATTCATGCATTTGATTTTCATGGTCCTTCTATTGAAGAAGCTAAAAAAAGAGCTATTGAAAAGGGATTATCCAATTTAGAGTTTTTTGTATCAGATGCAGCAGAAATTCCTAAGAATTCCTATGATCTAGCATGCATATTTGATGCTTGGCACGATATGGGAGATCCAGTGGGTATAGCTAAAAGCATAAAGGAAACTTTAGCTGATGACGGAACATTTATGGTGGTAGAGCCTATGGCTTTAGACGGTTTAGAAAATAATATTACAAATAATCCGAGTTCTTCAATGTTTTACGGATTTGGTACATTAATTTGTGTTCCTGCATCAAAAGCACAACCAGTAGGTCTTGGACTAGGACCGCAAGCAGGACCTAAAAAGTTAATGGAGCTTTTATCATCGGCTGGGTTTTCTAATGTCGAACTTGCTGCAGAAACAACTAGTAATCTTGTATTTCAAGCTAATAATTAAACTAAATAGTACTTTCTGATAAGAAGAGGGGTTCACCAAGAATCCCTTTTTTTATACCTATACCTAGCTATAAATGACTTATCCTTTCTTATTTAACATAATATATATTATACGCATATATATACATTCCATATAGTATATTAGTCATATATAACACTCTATATATAGGTTTTATAAGGATTATCCCTTATGTTCTTTTATGGTTGGATATCTATACCCTTCAGGTATACTTCAATTTTCAATGATAAAGAAAATATTCTTAAAACTATGGAAAGCAGCTACAGCTTATGTAGTTGCTAGTATTGCTTTAATTCAATTAGCAAGTGTAGTTTTAGCTAATGTTTCTTCAGAAGCATCCTTTGGCTATAGTTCAGAGACGGTTATGCAATTCATTTTTATAACTGTACTTGCCCTATTCCCAGTAGTATTGATTGTTTCTTATTTTGTTAAAGGAACTAGTTTGGTTCAAAATATAGAAGATTCTCAACAAAAGACCTTTGACCCTACTTACAGGCAAAAATTAGCAGTGATACCTTTTGAAAATCTCAATGAAGATAAAGAAGGTGCTTTTTTAGTAGATGGAGTTGTAGAAGATCTTATTACAGAGTTCTCAATGATAAAGGAAATTGAAGTTGCGTCTAGAAAGACTTGTTTTAGTTTCAGAAACAAAGACTACACCACTGAAGAGTTTAAGAATGAATGGGATTTTGATTTTGTAGTATCAGGCAGCATAAGGGCCGTTCAAGAGAGAATAAGGATTTCAGTGGAGTTATCTGAAATGGAAAGCGGTAATGTCATCTGGAGTAATAAATACGATGAGGTACAAAAGGATATCTTTGAAATTCAAGATGAAATAGTTACCAAGATTATTAACTCCATGATAGGAAAAATAGAATTATCAAGTCTTCAGAGGGCAAATAGAAAACCTACTGGAAACATGACTTCATATGAACTAACTTTAAAAGGAAGGGCTTTAAATCAGAAATTTGAAAAAGAAGCTAATGCAGAAGCTATTAAAGCTTTAGATGCCGCTATTGAAGCTGATGAGAATAACCCTCTCCCCTATTCCTGGAAGGCTTGTACTATGGGGCAAGCTTTGGCTTTAGGTTTTCAAGAACAAACTGATGAATTCATGGGTACTTTTTTGGAAGCTCTAAACAAAGGCATAGAACTAAACGATAATGATTGGAACGCCAATAGAATTATGGGAGAAGTGCATTTAACGATGCATGACTTCAATCAAACTAAAGTATTTGCTACAAAAGCCTTTAATGCAAACCCTAATAATTCAGCTGTTCTTTCTATTTATGCTGATTCCTTGATTCGTACAGAAGAAATAGATAAAGGTATCGAAATTATTGAAAAAGCAATGAGACTCGATCCTAAGCCTTTAGGAGATTTAAATAGCGACAGATGGCTTAATGCACTTTTTTTTGCTAATTATCTAAATAATGACTATCAACGTTGTAAAGATATCTTAAATGAAATAGAAGAGATTAATATTAAGACTTGGTTAACTAATTTAGATATAGCCAAAAAGCAAGAAGATGAATTTAAAGATGAGCCTTGGTTTAAAAAAGGTTTTGAAGAAAATAAAAGTGTAGATTGGACTATGGAGGTTGATAGATTCCATTTACCAAGTGAAGAAGATAAGAATCATTTAATTAATTTAGCTTCTTCAGTCTACGCTTAAACTTTTCTGGTTAATTTTTTAAATTAATAAAATTAGAAACTAAATCTATAGATTTTTTTAACATTTCTTCACTAATACCAGTTTCATAACCTTCTTTATGCAACATAGAGACTAAGTCCTCTGTAGCCAAGTTACCGGAAGCTCCTGGAGCAAAAGGACAACCTCCCAATCCTGCAATACATGAATCAAATTTAGATATACCCTCTTCCATTGCTGCCTTCACATTTGATAAAGCTAACTGGCGCGTATCATGAAAATGTGCTGAAAAATCTGATGGTCCAAAGTCTTTAACTAACCTTCTAAAAAGTTTCTTAACTTGGTCAGGTTTACCTGCTCCTATGGTATCGGCAATAACCACTTCATTTATGCCATAAGAGAGAAATTTCTTAGTTAAATCATAGACGTATTCCGAACTTACTAAACCTTCATAAGGACATTCAAAAGCTACAGATATATAAATTTTGGTCTTTATTTGATCTTTTTTAGCTCTATTGATAATTTCTTTAAATTCAACGATTGTGTCCTTGATGCTTTTATTTATGTTCTCCTTGTTCATCGATTCAGTAGCACATAAAACTAAGCAGACTTCTTTTACTTTATTAATCTTTGCTAGTTCATATCCGTAAATGTTTGGTATTAGAACTGAATAATCACTATTACTATTTACAAGTTTTTCTAATAAAGCATCTGTATTGGCCATAGCGGGAACAGCTTTGGGGTTTACAAAACTTCCTACCTCTAGTGAATTAATTCCAGCTCTTTCTAAAGACTGTATAAGTTGTAACCTCTCACCTATATTTAAAATGGTATCTATATTCTGAAGACCATCTCTAGGCCCTACTTCATTTACTTGAATTTGATTCATGAAATTAAATTTTGCTCCTGCATCCATTCTTTACATACTTTAGCTGCTTCAGATGATTTATCTGGCTGCCCAAAATAATAATGATTTGCATCCTCTATCCAAGCTAGTTTTTTATTATCATGACCAATAGATTTATATAAATTATTAGTATGTGATGGTGTTATTCCATCATCAGCTGTATTGCCTATCACTAAAGCAGGAATTGTAATATCTTTTGCACAATTTATTCCGTCTCCTTTAGCTGTATCGTATCCCCATTGAGATAACCAACTTCTAAGTGAACAATATCTACCTAATCCTATCGGACTATTATTTACAACATGTGGTTCTCCTAAAAAACACCAATTAGGCTTTCTTCCATTTGGATCAATTGTTATATCTAGCCATTTAGGATCAGCCATAGTCCGATGGACCACAAAACCTAATTCTCTATTCTCCTCTCCTCTATTTTTAAATTCTTCTAATTTATCAATCACCCATTGAGTAATTTTTCTATTTCTTTGTATCTGGGCAGCTCTATAGGATTTAATAAATTCTTTACTATATTGAGGTTGATTGGGGTTCTTGGAATCATAAATGTCTAACTCTAAAACTCTATTTTCAGGATTATTTTCATCTATTACAGAGCCATCTATCCATTCTGTAAATGTTCTGTGTCTGGATTCATGAGCAGCTATAAGCATTATGCCGTCTGCAGGAATTAGATTCTCTCTTGCTAAATTTATTTGGTCACCTGCAGGTGTTTCTGTAATAGTAGGGTTTTCAGCTTGGGATTGATAAAAAAGAGATAAAGACCCCCCTCCACTCCAACCACCTAATATTATCGTTTCATATTTATGTATTTCTTTAAGGTTTTTGATGCATTGTCCTAGATCAATAAGAACCTTTTCCATTATTAAAGCAGAATCTGTCCCTCGGTATCTACTATCACACCAGACCGTATCTATGCCCTCCTTAGCTAAAGAATTAAGCATAGGCAAATAACTTCCTCCTCCTGTAGGATGCATAAAAACAGCTACAGTCTTATTATTTGAGTTATTTGGCTTTAAAAGATGCGCTGTAATTGCTACCAGACCTATTTCTCCTGCATAGGTGTCTTTAAACGCTGCTTTTTCTTGAAAGGCAAAGATCAAAGGTATTCTTTGATATTTACTTGTATTAGGCATTTATTTCTCTCTTTGGTCTAGAGCCTCAGAACCGAAAGTTTCTACTTTTAATTCTCTTGTCTTTTTTGTCCAATCTTCGATAGCTTTATGAGCTTTTTTTGCGTCTTCATCTAGAATTTGATCATGATCTTTGTCTCTACAAGTAAATTCTAACTGAATTCCATTTGGATCAAATATGTAAAGAGAATGAACAAATTCATGATCTATAAGAAAAGAATCCCAGCCTACTTTTGATAATTTATTTTTAATATTTTCTATTTCTTCCATGGAAGAAACTTCTACAGCTACATGAGAATCAAATCCGTTCATATCTTTGAAGAAATCTGATGGAGCGTTATGAGGATCATCAAAGAAAGCTATGTAATTTCCATCTTTCATTTCAAAGAAAATATGCATATATTCCATTTCTTTTTCAGTACCTGATAAATGATCAAAGGCTAAAGCTGCCGCTAACTTAAGACCTAATACTTCTTCATAAAACCATCTGGTTTGTTCTGCATCTCTGCATCTAAATGCTACATGATGGACATTATTTATATTGAAGTTACTATTTTCTGATTTCATATTCTGCGTCTATTTGTTTCATTTCTTTTCGTAAAAAAATTAATGCTATCAAATTTGGTATCGTAGCAATAGGACCTATAACAGTTGCAATATCCCAAACAATTTTTGTATCAATTATTGAAGCTGTAAAGAATGCACCTACATAAATTATTCGATAATAGAGAATCCAGCCTTCTCCAAAAAGATGTGCTGTTGCTCGATCTCCATAATATGACCAAGCTATTACGGTTGAGAAAGCAAATAATAATAAACCTATAGCAACTATATACTGACCAAAATCACCAAATATACTTTTGGTAAAAGCCTTTCCTGTAAGATCAGCTCCGAGAAGTAGAGAGTCTCCTCTTAGTACATAATCTCCTATATTTGTTATTCTTCCTTCCTCTATATTCAGTAATCCAGAGTACAAAGAATTATCACTTGAAGAATAGATTTTAGTATTCTCAGCTATAGATCTATTATGAAGTAGAGTTACTTCTTCTGATTTTATTTCTCCATCTACTATTGCTACTTCTCCTGTGTATTCAATTTCAGAGTTAGTTCCATAGTAGTAATCTCTAAGTTTTATAGCATCTTCTTGTTTTGTTTCGAGATATTGTCCACTTACAAACACCATAGCACTAGCTTCAAATTTATTTTCAAATTTCTGATTCCAAACGCCTGAAGAAAGGATAACCAATCCAGTAAGAGTACAAATGATTATTGTATCTATGAACGGTTCAAGTATAGAAACCATTCCCTCTTCTATTGGGTTTTCTGTTTTTGATGAAGCATGAGCAATAGGAGCTGAACCTTGACCAGCTTCATTAGAATATAGTCCTCTGTTTACTCCTCTGGTTAGCGCAGCAGCTACACTAGCTCCCAAGAATCCACCTACAGCAGCTGTCGGGGTAAAAATATGTATAAAAATTGATTGGAAAGATGGAATGATATTTTCATAATTACTAATAATTACAGCCAATCCACCAACTATGTACCAAAAGGCCATAAAAGGAACTAATTTACTAGCGATTTGAGCTATTCTTTTAATTCCACCAATAATTACCAACCAGACAAGTACAGATAAAACTAAACCAGTTACAATTTTAGGAATATTAAAGGTATCAAGAAGCACTACAGAAATACTACTAATTTGAGGCATATTGCCTGTCCCTAAACACATCATCAGTAAGCACACAGAGAAAACAACAGCAAGCCATTTCATATTTAATCCGTTTTCAATGTAATACATTGGGCCTCCAGACATACTTCCATCTGGTAACTTTTCTCTATATTTATGCGAGAGAGTAACCTCAACAAATTTTGTCGTCATGCCAAGGAAAGCCGTTACCCACATCCAGAAAATTGCAGCTGGACCCCCAAGAAAAATAGCCAAAGCAACTCCACCTATGTTACCGGTACCTACAGTTCCAGATAAAGCTGTAGTTAAAGCTTGAAATGGTGTTGTATCGCCTTCAGTATCATCTTTAATGTATTTACCACTAAGTATTCTCCAGCCATGCTTAAAGTACTTAATTTGTGGAAAGCCCAAGTAGATTGTAAAAAATATTCCTGTACCAATTAAGAATGCTGGAAACCAATATTGATCTACAAGGTAATAGGTAAGGAAATCAAGTATTTCAGTTAATGTATTCATTTATTTAAATGCGCATTCAATTCTGTAAACCCACCTATGTAATTACCGTCTTGGGTAATTTGTGGAAATGTTCTTGCCTCAGGAAATTTATTTAAAAGATCCTCTCTTGAATAATCTACATCGAGCATATACTTCTTATATGCTAATCCTTTTAATTTACACAGGGACTCTGCTCTGTCACAAAAAATACAATTGGGTTTAGACCATATTTCTATCATAATACCTCCAAGAAGTTAAGATTATACTTTTAAAACTAAGGAGACCAAGTGATTAAAGAAGCTTTTGAGTACGCTAATACAAATTTCAAAGATCAATTTATTTCTTTCTTTTCAATTCTTTTACCAGTAGCTGTAGTAAGCTCTTTAATTGGGGCCTTTAATCTACCTGATACTTCAGGTGTTAATTTTAACTCGCCTACTCCCGCATCCCCTGGTAATGAATTAGGTAAATATCCTATATTAGGCTTACTTAACCAACTTGTTTTACAAGGTTTGGTTGTGACTTATATAACGATAAAAGTTATTCAAGATAATGAATCTATAGGAACCTTAAAAAGCCTAAGTGACTATTATTATGGATCTATTTTATTTATCTTTAGGTTATTCTTGTTGGGCTTATGTCTGATTTTAGCTGTATTGATTGCAGCAGTTCCAGGAGGAATAATCCTTTTTATTGGTCTTGTTTCTGATGTTGAATTAATAACGAGTATAGGTGCGGTTATTGCAATCATAGGTATACTTTTTATGGGTCTTAAAACTTCATTCTCTTCTTTCTATTTAATTTGTGAGAACAAAAGTTTAAGTGAATCAATACTAGCAAGTTTTTACTCGGTACCAAATAAAAGGGTAATTAATCTTTTAGTAACATTTATATTATTAATTTTACTAGTGGTTATTATTTCAATACTTATTGGTCTGATTTTAAGTTTAGCTCTAACACCTCTTATGGGAATATCGATGGATGCTTATATATTTGCCTTAACTTTTATAGCGACTTTACTTTCTATAACTATGTTGAATATATATGTGTTCTCATTTTTTTATCGTCTTTATGTGTACTTTAAGGGCGATGGTGATCTCTCCTTAAATGCAGATTCATAAAAATAATCTAAATCAACATTACCTAAACGAAGGGAAAGGCGAGCCTTTATTAATATTACATGGCTTTCCCGATTGCGTCTTTAACTATAAAGAACAGTTAAAATTCTTTAGTTCTAAAGGTTACGAAGTATTTATTCCCTTCATGCCTGGTTATCATGAAAACGATAAAGAGTTAAGTACATATCAAAGCCTTAGAGTCACTGAAGAAATAATCTATTTTGTAGATTCAACGATAAAAGGACCATTTAATTTGTATGGTCATGATTGGGGTGCTTCAGCTGCTTATGGGATTGCAAATTTAATCCCTAAGAAAATAAAAAAATTAATAACAGGATCTGTACCCTACGGCCCTAATCTAATGAGTGCATTTTTGCTTGATGGAGATCAACAAAGAAGGTCTTGGTATATGTTCTTTTTTCAACTTGAAATAGCTGAAATAGGAGTGCAGGCGAATGATTATGAATACATCAGAAGGTTATGGAGGGAATGGTCTCCTAACTGGCCCGAGTATGAAACTTATGCACAGGAAGCTATAAATGTTCTTTCTAAACCAGGAGTTTTAACTAGAGCTCTTAAATATTATAGAAGCACCTTTCAGTCTGAATTACAAAGTGAGAGACTAAACAATCTACAAGCAACTTTTACTGACAAAATTAAACCTCCTTCTTTATATATCCACGGGAAAAACGATGGCTGTATCGCAGCAACTCTTTCTTCTGGCATGGAAGAAAGTTTCGAAAGTTTGAAAATACTTGAATTCGAAGATTGCGGGCATTTTTTACACTTAGAAAAACCAGAAGAAGTAAATCAGGCTATGCTAGAGTTTCTAAGATCTTAGTCCTATGGCTGAGTTCCAATCAACTAAAAGCGATTGTAAATGATAGTCTTGTCTTAGATTATTATTCTTATAAAACTTATTCCATAAATTTATCGTTTTATCTAATAGCTTAAAGACCTCTATTGGTTCAATTTTATCTTCCATGTATGTAGAAATGTTAGCTGTATCTGAAAATATATTTTTTTCATCTTCGTAGAATCTCATTCTTAAAATATCCATTAATAAATCTGACATCCACTCTATTTGTAAAAGCAAAGATTCTTCATTTTTGATCCACTTATCTGTAATCTCAGAGATGTTATTACCTTGTTTAATTAATGATGAAATATCAGCTATAAACTCAGACCTCAATTCTATACTTTTTGTTTGTTCTAATTCTAATGCTCTTAAAGGTTTGCCTTTAGAAAGATCTATCAACTGGTCGAGTGAGTCTATATTTACTTCTTGTTTTTCTAACCAAGATTTTAATTCTTCATCTTGTGGTTTTTTTATATTTATTTCATGACACCTGCTTAATATAGTTGCAGGTAAATTTTGTGAATCACTATTAATTAAAATAATAAAAGTATTTTTTGGAGGCTCCTCTAAAGTTTTCAAAAGAGCATCATATGATTCTCTTGATAATAGGTTAGATCTAGGAATAAAAAATATCTTATTTCCACCCAAGAAAGGTGATTCAAACATCTCTAAATAAAATGCTCTTATTTGATTGATTGAAATAGACTTTCTTCCATCTTCTAAATCAATTTTATGAAAATCTGGATGATTATCGCTTTCATAGAGTTTACAGGATTGACATTTTCCACATGGTTCTAAGTCTTTACTATTCGTGCAAAGAATTCCTTGAATAAGGCCCTCTGCTAAGTAGTTTTTACCTAAACCTTCTCTTCCACTAATAATGAGTGAATGATGTAAATTATCTTTCTTTAAATTCTGAGTATAGGACTTAAGCCACGGTAAATTCATAACTTCTGTTCAAGTATCTTCCTCACTTGGCTTTCAACTTCCTCTATATCTTTTGAAGCATCTATAATTTTTATTCTTTCACTATCTTCTTCAGCTAAAAATAAATAAGTTTCTCTTATTCTTTGATGAAAATCATAATCTTCACTTTCAAATCGATCTAATTTAGATCTCTTTCTTGCCCTTTCTAAGGCCATTTCTACTGGTAAATCAAACAAAAGAGTTAGATTGGGTTGGATGATATTTAACCCATCAATAATTTTAGTAATAGTATCAAGACCCATTTCTCTTCCCCCTCCTTGATATGCATAACTAGAATCCATAAATCTATCAGAAATAACTGTTATTCCTTTTTCTAAATTTGGTTGTATTAGAGTTTCAATGTGATTAACCCTATCTGCGAGCATAAGCAAAAGCTCAGTTTGATTAGATAATTTTTTTTCAGTATTTAGTAAGATATTTCTTAATTGATCTCCTACTTCACTTCCTCCAGGCTCTCTTGTATTTATGTAGTTTATATTTTTATCATTTAAGTAATTATTAATTACTTTGATATTCGTGGATTTACCAGATCCTTCAATACCT
Organism: uncultured SAR86 cluster bacterium; assembly: GCA_902628375.1. GTDB lineage: Bacteria > Pseudomonadota > Gammaproteobacteria > Magnimaribacterales > Magnimaribacteraceae > CACOMS01. The sequence continues at coordinate 66,839 of CACOMS010000001.1, forward strand.
TCTAATGTTATAAATAATGGATTCATTTATTCTTTTAATTGATATCTTTTAACTGCTTCATTATGTTCTTGTAGGGTATCAGAAAATTTATGAGTTCCGTCACCTTTTGAAACAAAATATAAAGAACTTCCTGGTTCAGGGTTAGTACTAGCTTCGATTGAGCTTTTACTAACTAAGCCTATGGGGCTAGGCGGAAGGCCTTTATATACGTAGGTGTTATAAGGATTTTTGATTCTTAAATCTGATCTCCTTATATTTCCATCAAATTGATCACCTAAAGCATAGATAACAGTAGGATCTGATTGAAGTTTCATGCCTTTGATTAATCTTCTATTAAACACTCCTGATATCCTTCTCTTTTCTACCCCCTCTTTTTCAATAATAGAAGCAAGAATTACTGCTTCATAAGAAGACTTAATGCCTATGTTGTCAGCTCTAGACTCCCATATATCGTTTACTGTGTCTGTATGAATTTTATATGCTCTTTCTAGAATACTAGTTGCCTTATCGCCTTTCTTAAAAAAATAGGTATCAGGAAAAAATAATCCTTCTAAGCTTTTATTTTTAAGATTTAAATTTTTAAGAAGATCATCGTTTTCTTCTGGTATATCAAACACGATATGCTCTTCTTGACCTAATCTTTCTTTAATAGAAGACCAAGTTTCTCCCTCCTTTAATCTAAATTCTCTATAAAAGATATCCCCCTTCTCTATTTTTTTTACTAATTCTTTTAAAGAAATATTTGAAGAGAACATAAATTCACCCGATTTTAAGTTTCTAGACTTACCAGTTATTAGCACATAAGTTTTAAAAAGATAAGTTCGTTTATAGATATTTTCTTCATTTAGCAAATCACTTATTGCGTTTAAAGATGAACCCGGTTCAATTATCAAAAATTTACTATTTTCTAGTTTTAAGGGTTTATTGATAGAGATAAGAAAAAAAAGAATTATGAATAGAAATATTCCACTTAAAGAAATAAATAACTTTTGTTTCACAAAGTCTATTCTATGCCAGAAAAGACCAAAGTAGCATTAGTTCCTCCAAAACCAAAAGAATTGGACATGCTCTTAGATATTCGTTTTTCAGAAGGATTATTAGCAGAGTAATTTAGATCACAAAGTTTATCAGGATTATCAAGATTAATTGTAGGTGGAGAAATATTATCTCTTATAGCCAAAAGAGAAAAAATTGCTTCGATGGCTCCTGCTGCACCCAAGAGATGACCTGTCATAGATTTTGTTGAGCTAACTATTAAAGTATTCGAAGATTCTTTAAAAACATTCTTAATGGCCATAGTCTCTGCTAGATCTCCTGCTGGCGTTGATGTTCCATGCGCATTTATATAATCAATATCTTTTGCATCAAGTTTTGCATCAAGTAGAGCACTAGACATAGACAAAGATGCTCCTTTTCCATCTTCAGGTGGTGCTGTCATATGAAATGCATCTGAACTCATTCCAAATCCAATTATTTCTCCATATATCTTTGCGCCTCTACTTTTTGCATGATTCAGCTCTTCTAGCATTAAACATGCAGCACCCTCACCTAGTACAAAGCCATCTCTATCTTTATCCCAGGGTCTACTAGCTGCTGTAGGATCATCATTTCTTGTTGATAATGCCTTAGCAGAGTTGAAACCAGATAAGCCTAATGGAGTTGTTGCCATTTCTGCTCCTCCAGTTAGCATCATATCCGCATCACCATGTTGAATGTTTCTAAAACTATATCCAATAGAATGACTTGCACTTGAACAGGCACTGGCAATAGATATATTTGGTCCCATAAATCCAGTTTTAATGGATATGTAACCAGAAACCATATTTATGATAGATCCGGGAACAAAAAATGGAGAAATTCGCTTTGGTCCCTTCTCTTGAAGTAGATTAGAGTTTTCTTCTATAGTTTTCAATCCACCTATTCCCGAACCTACAGAAACACCTATTCTATTCGGGTCATATGATGAATTATCTATATCTGAATCTTTTATACAGTCTAAAGCAGCCGCTATTCCATATTGAATAAAGGGATCTAATCTTCTTAATTCCTTTTTGTCTAGATATTGTTCTGGTTCAAAGTTTTTAATAGTTGCAGCAAATTTAGTTTCATTATTACTTGTATCAAAAGAAGTAATTTCTGAAACTCCGCTTTCTCCTTTTAGAATAGAACTCCAAACTTGTTCTATCTTATTTCCAAGGGGCGAGAGAATACCCAGACCAGTTATAACAACCCTTCTGTCAGACATTTATTTTTTTAGGTATTTGCTGTTATGTAATCTACAGCGTTTTGAACCGTTGCAATACCTTCTGCTTCTTCATCTGGTATTTCTAGATCGAACTCTTCTTCGAAAGCCATAACTAATTCAACTGTGTCCAGAGAATCTGCTCCTAAATCATCAATAAAAGAAGCTGCAAGTTTCACTTCATCAGGTGAAACACCTAGTTGTTCACAAACAATTTTTTGAACTTTCTCTTCTACACTCATATTAACTCCTATAGGCTAAATCAAGGATGGCATGATATCTAAGTTTTAAACATATTTCATTATTTATCCGAACAACTTAGATAATTTGTCAAGGAGATTACATATATAAGCCACCATTAACATGAATGGTTTGACCCGTTATATAAGAGCTTTGATCCGAAACAAGAAATTCAATTATTTGTGATATTTCTTCGGGCTTTCCAAATCTACCTAGAGGTATTTGCTTAATTAACTCTTCTTTTGCTTTTTCATCAATATAACTTGTCATGTCTGTCTCTATAAATCCTGGAGCAACACAGTTAACTGTAATTCCTCTGGGTCCTACTTCTTTAGAAAGAGATTTTGAGAAGGCTTCAACACCAGCTTTAGCTGCAGCGTAATTTGATTGGCCTCTATTTCCTAATGAGGCGGAAGCACTAGTTATGTTGATTACCCTACCCCATCTACTTTTAATCATGCCTTTTAAAACTGTTTTACATAGTTTAAACATGCCATTTAGATGTATATTAATAACATCTCCCCATTCATCATCAGACATTCGAAGAACAATATTATCCTTAGTTATCCCAGCATTATTAATGAGAATAGATATATCTTTATGTTCTTCTTTTAGCTTTTCAGAAATATGATTTAAAGAATCTGCATTATTTAGATCTAGTTTTATTCCTAAAAAACCCTTGGAGTTGAGGATTTCCACTCCTTCATCAGAAGTAGCAGTTCCTATTATTTTATAATTTTGAGAAAACAAGGTTTCAGCCATAGACTTACCTATGCCTCTTGTAGCTCCAGTGATTAATACTTTTTTTTGTAAATTCGACATTTAGATTAATTTCAGATTTTCTATTGAATCAGTATTTATGGACTCAGCTTTTATTTCTCTTTTTATAAGTCCATTAAGTACTTTACTTGGACCGCATTCTATAAATCTTTCTACTTCTTTATCTTTTAGAAATAACATAATTTCATTCCATCTTACAGAATTGTAGAGTTGTTTAATTAGGTTATCCTTAATTTTTTCTTGATCTTGTTCTATAGATGCATTTACATTATTTACTACAGGTATCTCTGGTTTTTTAAATTCAAAGCCGTCGATAAAAGATTTAAATTCTACTGAAGCTGGTTTCATTAACTTACAGTGTGAAGGTACGCTCATTGCTAAAGGTATAGCTCTTTTAGCTCCGCGCTCTTTGCACAACTCTATAGCTTCTTCTATGGCATTTTTGTTACCTGAGATAACTATTTGATTTGAAGAATTAATATTTGCAGGATGAACCAAATAGGTATCTGATTGAGTTATTTCTTCACAAATATTAGCTATCTCAGACTGATTTAAACCTATGATTGCTGCAATCCCACCTTCTCCCTCTGGTACTGCATTTTGCATTAACTCAGCTCTTTTTTTAACTATCTTTAAACAATCTTCAAAACTTAAGGATTTTGAAGCGATTAGTGCAGAATACTCTCCTAAAGAATGACCAGCAAGGAAATCAATTTTTATATTTTTCTTCTCTATAATTTTCCAAATAGCAAAGTTAGCTGCTAATAAGAGGGGTTGTGTTATTTCTGTTTTAGATAAATCTTCAACTAAACCCTCATTAATTAATTTAATAAGGTCCTTATTAATAACTTCTGATGCCTTGAGGAATGGCTCATCAAAGCCTTTAACTTCAGAAAAATATTCTGAAAGCATTTTTGGATATTGAGAACCCTGGCCTGGAAAAACAACAGCTGTACTAGAACTGCTCATTGTAGACTTACTCTTCTATTTCTTCTTCAGAGTATTTTTCTTTAATTTCTAATACTTTTTTACCTTTATAAAATCCATCATCAGTTACGTGATGTCTTCTATGTTTTTCTCCAGTAACAGAATCTGTAGATAAAGAAGCATTCTTTAGCGCATGATGCGACCTTCTTTGTCCTTTTCTAGATCTTGATACTTTACTCTTTTGTACTGCCATAACTAACCTCGGATGCGAATTCTAAGATAATTATTTGATTAGGTCTCTAATTTTTTTAAAAGGTTTTGTTAAATCAGCCTTTTTGTTGATATTTTCATGATTACAGTCTTTATCTTCGCAGAATGTAATATTGGGTATATTGAGGTAAATTTCTTCTCTTATAAACTCTTTTATTTCAAATTCATTTAAATTTTGAAAATGTACATCTTTATTTTTATATCTCTTCTCTAGGCTAACAGAGATATCTTGAATTTCTACATCTGTTTCTATTTTTACTTCATTTGTTAAGTTTTTTGAACAAGAACTGCATTCAGAAATATAGCTGAAGTTTAATGTTCCTTTAGCATAGACGATGCCATGAGAAGGCTTTTCTATAGAAATATCTACTTCAATATAATCTAAGATCTTAATTTCACTAGTTAATTGTAAATCATAAGATTCATTGATCTTTATAGGAAATTTACCCTCATTTAAATTAAGTAATACGTTCATAAAAATAAAGTTCTGAATTCATTAGGCTCCTCCGCTGTAAAGTCTAGGTCAAGCTGAGGAAATTTAAGTGTTTTAGAATGTAAGAGCATTCTGTTAATACCTTGTTTTTTGATGAGTTTATTCTTATCTTTATAACCATATTTTTCGTCTCCTACTATTGGAAATCCTTCACTCTTTAAATGAACTCTTATTTGATGTGTCCTTCCTGTTATAAGTTTGCATTCTAATTTAGAGAATTTTTTATTGTTTTCAAGTAGATCAACTAATGTAAGGGATTCTTTACCTTCTTCACTCACTGTTACTTCTCTTTCACCGGACCTTAATTCATTTTTAAGTAGCTTTTTATCTATTCTTTTAATATTTTTAGGCCAGTTGCCAAATACTATGGCTATATATTTCTTTTCGACATTTCCTTGTCTTATTTCTTCATTAAGCCTTCTTAAGGCAGATCTTTTTTTAGCCAAGATCATTATTCCAGATGTATTTCTATCTAATCTATGCACTAAATGAGCATCTGAATATTTAGAATCAATTTGCCTCACTGATTCAATTAGCCCTAAACTTAGTCCACTTCCTCCATGACTAGCTAAACCCTCTGGTTTATTGATAGCCAGTATAGAATTATCTTCAAAAATTATATTCTCCTTAATCAGTTCAATTAATGATTTTTTAGGCTTTTGTATGAAATTTTTAACTGATTTGTAAGGAGGAATTCTAACTTTATCGCCCTTATTTAATTTTTTCTCGGGTTTGCATCTTGAGCCATTTATTCTAACTTCCCCCTTTCTTATCATGGAGTAAATTCTAGATTTTGGAACGTTTTTAATTTTATATAATAAGAAATTATCTATCCTGGTAGATTGAAAGTCTTCATCTATTTCTACAATATTTACTTTATGAAATGTTATTTCTTCTTCTGTCATGACATTCTAGTTTCTTTATATATCTTCACTTATGTGCTATTTTATAAATGAAGTCATCTTATTTTAACGTTTAAATGGTTTTTTTGAGTAGATGACTATTAGGAAATAAAAATATAAATTTAAAGAAAAGCTTATAAATAAAGCATTTCCGCAGAGAAACAGAATTTTAGGTCATGGGTGTGACCACAACATTAAAGTAATTCGCCCAAACAAATAGCATTTAATATGCAAATCTCTGGCTAAACATAGCTTTTCAACATAATAAAGGTAATAACATGAAAAGAATGTTAGTAAATGCCACACAACCAGAAGAATTAAGGGTTGCCTTAGTGGACGGTCAAAGCATATATGACTTTGATTTAGAACAATTAGGTCAGGAAAGAAAAAAGTCTAATATATATAAAGCTAGAGTCTCTAGGATTGAACAAAGTTTAGGGGCTGCATTTGTAGATTTTGGAGCAGAAAGGCATGGATTTCTACCTATTAAGGAATTAGCACCAGAATATTTAAAGAATAAGAGAGGTAAAAATAATATCTCTGATTGCTTAACGCAAGGACAGGAAATCATTGTACAAGTTGATAAAGAAGAAAGAGGTAATAAAGGTGCCGCATTAAGTACTTTTATATCCCTTCCTGGCCATTATCTTGTTTTAATGCCAAATAATTCCGAAGCAGGTGGAGTTTCCAGGTCTTTAGAAGGCAAAGAAAGAGATAAAGTCAGGGAGAACCTAAAAGCCCTCAAAAGACCAGATAATATGGGTGTTATAGTTAGAACTGCTGCTGCAGGAGCTTCTTTAGAAGAGCTACAATGGGATCTAGATTATCTTTTGAGTATTTGGGATGCTATACAGGAAGCAAATCAACAAAGAAAAGCACCCTTTTTAATTTACAGAGATGATGACTTAATCTCTAGATCTTTAAGGGATTTTTTAAGAGATGATATAACTGAGGTTTTAATTGATACCGATGAAGCTTTTGAACAAGCACAAGATTTTGCTAGTAGATTAACCCCAGAGTACCTGGAAAGAATCAAAAGATACGACGAATCAATTCCGTTATTTACTAGATACCAAATTGAGAGTCAGATAGAGACTGCTTACCAAAGAGAAGTAACTTTACAAAATGGAGGATCAATTAGTATTGATCAAACAGAAGCATTAGTTTGTATAGACATTAATTCTGCGAAGGCAACTGGTGGATCAGACATAGAAGAAACAGCACTTAAAACTAACCTAGAGGCGGCCAAAGAAATAGCTAAACAATTAAGACTCAGAGATGTTGGTGGATTATTGGTTATAGATTTCATAGATATGCAAAGTTTTAAAAACAAAAGAGCTGTAGAGGATATGGTCAATAAATCCATAGAAATAGATAGAGCTAAAATCCAAGTAGGCAGAATATCAAGATTTGGATTACTTGAAATGTCGAGACAAAGACTTAGGCCCTCTCTTGAGGAAAGATGGACTCAAGATATAAGTAGCTTATCAACAGCTGTTCTAAGATTAATTGAAGAAGAATCAAGCAAAAAAATGAGCGGCGAAGTTAGGGCTGTTGTCTCATCTGATATGTCAGTTTTTCTTTTAAATGAAAGAAGAGGAAGAATTAATGAAATAGAAGAACGCACTGATGTAAGGGTTGTAATAGTTTCTGACCCTTCTAGGGCAGATAATCGTTTTGAAGTTACAAGAATCAAAAAGAATGAGAAATCGAAAGAATCTAGTTATGAAATACAAGAAAGTCTTAATGAAGATACTAATCTTGGATATAAAGTCTCAAAACAAGAGAAAGCAGCAGTAAGCATTAAACCACCTAAAAAACCTAAGAAAAAAGGGAAAGGTTTTATTAGAAAGATCATAGAAACCTTAACTGGAGAGGAAGATAAGTCTAAAAATAAAAAAGAGACTAAATTAAAATCAAATCAAAGAAAAAGGAAACAAACCAATAAACCGCGTGCTAATAAGAAACCTCACCCTAGAACAGCTAATCAAAGAAACAAGAAAGCTGAGAACTCTAAAGATAGCAAAAAGAAGGGTAATGTAAAAAAGGCAGCTCAATCAAAAGGAAAAAAAGAGGAAAAGAAAACACCTGCTTCTAAAGCTAAGAAACCGACTAGCCAGTCTAAGAAACCAGTTAAAGATAAAACAGATTCTAATAAAAAACCTCTACCTAAAAAGAAAGAGCAAAATAAGGCACCCGATAAAGTAGAAAAGAAAGATAAAAAGACACCTAATAAAACTAAAGATAAAGTTGAAAAACAAAATGTGTCTTTAAAGGAATCGAAAGAAAAAGAAGAACCTATTAAGAAGGTAGAAAAGAAAAAATCTGGGAAAGACTGGGGAGTTGCTTCAAATGACCCAAGAAAAAAATAATTGTCTTAGGTTTTAAGTTTTTTTGAAACAAAACTTTCTATAAGCATACCTGAAATAGAGATCTTTCCTGGAGGGACTTGAGGTAGATCCTTATAATGAAACCAATCAGCTTTATCAATTTCTACACCATCAGGTTTAATATCACCAGAAAGATAATCGGCATGGAACCCTAACATTAATTGACTTGGGAATGGCCATGATTGACTTCCATAGTAACTAATATTACTAATTTCTATATCCACTTCTTCTTTAATTTCCCTTGCTATGGCTTCTTCTACAGACTCACCTGCTTCAATAAAACCTGCCAAAGTACTGTAAAAGTCTCCAGGAAAGTTTTTATTATGAGCTAACAGAAGATAATCTCCTTTTGTAACTAAAACTATTATGCATGGTGAAATTTTTGGGTATATTAAAACTGGATTACAGGTACAACACATTGCCCTTTCCGTTTCATGTTGCTTCATAGGTTTAGAGCATTTTCCACAATATTGATTAGAAACATGCCAATCAACTAGTTGAATGCCTCTAGAGCAAATTTGAAAATAACTATCTGGAAGTAATCCTAATAAATTTCTTAGATCTACTATCTCAGTATTTTCTAGTAAATTACTATCTTTGCTTATTTCACTAGCATAAAAGGCATGATTTTCTGTTTTACCTAGATAGTGATGCTTATTAAATTCCATACCTGACCACTTGAGGTCATCTTCAGACAAGATTGCTAAATTTCTAGTGGTCTTATCAATTAGAACTTTATTATCGAAATAACAAGTATATGCTTTTTCTAAATTAGAGTTATCAAAGTTTTCAGGTTCGAAATTTGATGTTCCGTTTATGTCTATCATTTATAATATCTCAGCTAATTTATAGCTTACTTTAATAAAAAATATACATCAATTATGGAATTAATTACTTTAGATCAGGGAATGCTCGTATCAGGTATTATCTTAGCAGCTAGCTTTATACTAATTTTTACAGAAACTTTACATGGCTTTCATAGAGTAAAAGTAGCTATGTTCGGTGCAGCTGTCATGCTTATAGTGGGTCAGCTATATGGCTTTTACTCTCCTGAAGAAGCGTTTCATGCGGTTGATTGGAATGTAGTATTTCTTCTAGGTTCCATGATGGCTGTTGTAGCGATAATGATTAATTCAGGGGGCTTTGAAGTTTTAGCTGCGAACATAGGAAAAATAGCTAAAGGCAGACAATTCATGTTACTTGCCCTACTTGGAACAGCAGTTACAGTAATTTCACTCCTTTTGGATAACGTTACCACTGTTGTAATTTTTGGTCCTCTTATAGTCCTGATCTGTCAGAAAATGAGAGTAACTGCTATTCCTTATTTGATGGCAGCTGCTTTATTATCCGATACAGGAGGTGTTGCAACACTAGTTGGAGATCCTCCAAATTTGATGATTGGATCTGCCTTTGATATAGCTTTTATGCCATTTGCTTACAAAATGTTCCCTATAGTTTTCGTTGCATGGATAGCTACTCTGTTTTTCATGAGGTACTTATTTAAAGAAGAATTAGCGGTAGTGCCAGAAGGTAAATTTGAGGACTCAATTCCTTATAAAGATAAAAGTCTATGGAATAAAGCGCTTTCTGTTCTAGGCCTCATGGTAATTCTTTTTATGATTCATAATACGATTCACTGGGAGCCTTGGATGGTTGCTGGTACAGGCCTAATTCTCTTAACAATTCTCGCCAAAGAGATTGAATTTGAAGATGTTATGAAGAATATGACACATGAAATACCTTTATTAATGTTTTTTGTAGCTCTATTTATGCTAGTAGGCGGAGTAGAAGGAAGTAAATTTCTTGAGTATTTAGGACAATTTATAGTTCCATTCTTAATTGACCCTGTTTCAGGTGCAGTAATTCAAGAGAACTTTATGATAACTTGTATCGTTTTAATGTGGGTCGCAGCTATTATGTCAGCAGCTATTGATAATATCCCCTTTACAGCTGCCATGATTCCCATCATAGCCTCTTTAGAAACAGTTGGAGTAAATATTGCAGCATTATGTTGGTGTCTTGCCCTAGGTGTAGGAATGGGAGGTAATGGTACTCACATCGGTTCAACTGCTAACGTATATATTGTTACCGTCTCTGAAAAACTTGCAAAAACTACCGGCAACCCTGATATGGCAATTACACCACTTAAATGGGCCAAAAAAGGTTTACCTGTAATGATCCTAACTTTAGTGATTTGTACCATAATTATGTACCTATTCTTTGACTATTACGCAGAACCACTAAGTTCACTCTAATGATTCATAAATTTTGTGTAGCTCCTATGATGGATAGGACAGATAGACATGAAAGGTATTTTTTAAGACTGTTAACAAAAGAGGCTTTTTTATATACAGAAATGATTCATGCCAATGCAATCGTATATGGTAATAGAAAAGAATTGCTTAAATACTCTCCTGAAGAACATCCTCTTGGAATTCAACTAGGAGGATCTGAAGCAGATATTCTCACAGAAGCCTCAATTTATGCCGAAGAATACGGATATCATGAAATTAATTTAAATATAGGCTGCCCTAGCTCTAGAGTAAAAGCGGGTAATTTCGGTGCCGTTCTAATGAAGGAACCTCATTTAGTGGCTAATTGTGTAGAAAAAATACAAAAACATATATCAATACCCGTAACAGTTAAATGTAGAATTGGAGTTGATGACATGAAAGAAGAGGATTTCTTTTCCTTCATAGACATTGTTAAAGATTCAGGATGTTCTACTTTTATTATTCATGCACGAAAAGCTCTACTCAAAGGTTTGAGTCCAAAGGAAAATAGAGAAATACCACCTTTAAATTACGATATTGTTTATGAGTTAAAGCAGAAATTTCCTTCTTTAGAAATAATTCTAAATGGAGGTATAGAAACTCTAGATGATGGGCTAAATAATTTACAGGATTTAGACGGGATAATGATGGGTAGAAATTCATATAGTGATCCTTTTCAGCTTTCTAAAGTGGACAGTCTTTTTTTTGATAAAGAAGATATGAATTTAACCAAACAGGAAGTATTTTTAAGATTTATACCGTACCTTCTAAAAGAAATGGAAAATGGATATAAAATTCAGCTTATTACCAAGCATGTAATGGGATTCTTTAGAGGAAATTCACTAGCTAAAGAAATTAGAAAAACATTAGCCAATATACAAAATGAAAAAAACATAGAAAAAACTTTATTCAATATTGCAAATCAATTAACTATTTAATGCTGAAGAAAATATCCAATATATTTAAAAAGAAAGTTACTGAAACACCTGACGAAGAAAGTTTATCAAGCATAAGTAAGGCTTGTTCTTCATTGTTAATCGAAGTTGCTTTATCTGATAAAGATTTTGATGAAGAAGAAATTACTTCTATGAAAGAGATATTAAAAACTACGCATGGTATTTCAGATGAAACAATTAATGAACTAGTTAGTAATGCTAAACAGACAGTAGATGAGTCAACTTCTCTTTATAGCTATACGAGAGAAGTAAATGATAATTTTTCTTACGATGATAAATTACTTTTACTTCAGAGTTTATGGGATATTGCTTATGCTGATGGGAATGTTGATAAATATGAAGAGCACTTAATAAGAAAGATTTCAGATTTAATCTATATTTCTCATAGTGACTTTATTAAAGCAAAGCTCGAAAGAAAAAAATAAGACCTACTTACTCTTCCCAGTCATCAAAAGTATCAAAATCATCTTCAACTAACCCATCTTTAATATCATATTCTCTATTTTGAAAATACGCATCTTTCATAAATAGATATTCATCTCCAACTATTAGAACATCAATACCTAAAAGATCTGCTCTTGTAATCAATAAATCAACTCCTTTAATTCCATATATAGTTCTATCATCTGAAAATAATAGTGATGGACTAAGTATGGCATCTGGTATTAAAGATAAAGAGTCTCTTAAGGAACTAGGCCCCAGCCCTGGAAGGACTATATATGGTCCATGAGGCACGCCCCAAACGGCCAACGTTTGACCGAAGTCTTCATTATGTTTTTCCAAGCCCATATCTGAGGCGATATCAAACAAACCCATTAAACCAAAAGTACTGTTGACCGTAAATCTTGTAAAATCCGATAATCCGTCTTTTATCTTTCCTTGTAGGATATTATTTATACCTATACTGATGTCTTCAATATTTGAAATTGAGTTACTTAAACCTATTTCAATGATATCTGGAGTAACTTTCTTATATAACTTAGCTACAGGTTTAGCTACAACTTTATCTAGTTCATCATTCATTTGATGGGTGAGTTTATTCACTTTCTCAAAAGGATCATTATTTTGATCTGAAAAAATAGAAGGACTAATAAAACTCGTAAGTAAAAGAATAACTAAAATTTTCATGTATTTATTTGAGGTATTTCATTCTTATTTTTAGACGGTAATAGGTTTACTTTACTCACTATTTTTTCAACTATTTTGTTAGAGATTTTTGAAATTATTTCATTCTCATTAGTGAGATTAGAGTTGTTAAATTCAAATTGAGGAACTTCTCCAAGAAGATCTAGCTTGTACTCTTTAGCTAGCTTTTTACCACCTTCTTTGCCATACAAGTAATATTTTTTATCTGAATCATTAGGTTTAAAGAAACTCATATTTTCAATTAATCCAAGGATAGGTAAATCCAATTTTTTTAACATCTCTATCCCCTTCTTCGTGTCAGCAAGTGAAATATCTTGTGGGGTAGTTACAACAATGGCTCCAGTTAAAGCTATCTTTTGTAATAATGTTAACTGAACATCACCAGTTCCTGGAGGAGTGTCAATAATTAGATAATCTAACTTACCCCAGTTGGTTTGTGCAATTAACTGCATAATAGCTCCACTAACCATAGGGCCTCTCCAAATCACAGGCATTTTTTCAGAAGATATAAAACCCATAGAATTAAATTTTAGGCCGTTCTTTTCTAAGGGGTCGAGTAACTCTTGATCTGTTACGTTGAGTTGCATATCTGTTGCATTTAGAAGCACTGGATGACTTGGGCCATATATATCTCCATCTACTAAACCTACTTTAAATCCTTTTGAAACCAAAGATTTAGCTAAATTAACTGACATAACAGATTTTCCTACCCCTCCTTTTGCAGAAAAGACACCTAAAATATGGTCTATCTCCATTAAAGTTGGAGGAATTCTTAGTTTTTCATTTTTAGTAGCCATAAATACAGTCTTACTCTGATATATAATACGCTTATTCTAAGCATTGAATAATCTAGTGCAATAATTGTATGCCTAAAGATAAAAGAGAAATATTAGTCACTTCAGCCCTACCATATGCTAACGGTGAATTGCACCTAGGACATATGTTGGAACAGATACAAACTGATATATGGGTTAGATATCAAAAACTTATAGGTAATGAATGTACCTATGTATGCGCTGATGATGCTCACGGTACTCCCATAATGTTAAGGGCAGAAGAGTTGGGTATAGATCCAGAATCTCTTATTAGTGACGTTTATGACAATCACCTAAGAGATTCTAAGGGTTTTTTAATTGACCATGATAATTACCACTCAACTCATAGTGATGAAAATAAATATTTTTCAGAATTGATCTTTGAAAGGTGTAAAGAAAAGGGATATATCTTAGAGAAAGAAATAGACCAGCTTTTTGACATCGAGAAACAAATATTTCTTTCTGATAGATATGTAAAAGGAATTTGTCCTTCGTGCAGAGCGAAAGATCAATATGGAGATAATTGTGAAGTTTGTGGTAAGACTTATCTAGCCACTGACTTGATCGATCCAATCTCTACACTTAGCGACACGATTCCAGAAGTTAAAAAAAGTCTACATTTATTTTTTGCTCTTAGTCAATTGAACAATGAAGCTAAAAGCTGGTTTAAATCTTCTAAAGTTCAGAAACAAGCTTTGAATAAACTAAATGAATGGATTGATGATCTTAGGGATTGGGATATTTCTAGAGATGCACCCTATTTTGGTTTTGAAATACCTAATTACCCTAATAAATATTTTTATGTTTGGCTTGATGCACCAATTGGTTACTTGGCTAGTCATAAGAACTTTTTAAGTGAAGATACTGAAGAATTTTCTAAATACTGGAATGAAGATACAACTACAGAGTTATATCATTTTATAGGTAAAGATATTATTTATTTTCATGCTTTATTCTTTCCAGCACTACTTTTAAAAGCCAATTTTAGACAACCTACAGGAGTTTTTGCACATGGTTTTTTAACCATAGATGGAGAAAAAATGTCTAAATCTAAAGGCACTTTTATTCTAGCTGATACTTATTTGAAACACCTAGATCCTCAATTTATAAGATACTACTTTTCAACTAAACTCACAGAAGGCATTGAGGATATAGATTTAAATTTAGAAGATTTTATTCAAAAAACAAATTCAGATTTAGTTGGTAAATATATAAACCTTGCAAGCAGATCCTCTAATTTCATAACTAAATATTTTAATGGAAGACTTTCAGAAATTGACGAAAATCATGAACTTCTGCAATTATCTAGGAAAGCATCTGAAAAGATTTTTATTCATTATGAAAATAGAGAATTTAGTAAAGCAACAAAAGAAATAATGTTATTAGCAGATAAAACTAATCAGTATTTTGACAACAACAAACCATGGGAAGAAATAAAGAAAGATAATAATTCTCTTTTAGCTCATGAAGTTTGTTCTGTAACCCTTTTAATGTTTAAGAATATTTCTATTTTTCTTAGCCCTATTTTGCCTAACATCTTTAAAGAGAGTCAGGGATTTCTTAATTTAAAAAACTTAAGTTGGGCTGACTTAGATTTAGATTTATCAGGACATACAATTAACGAGTACTCTCCCCTCATAACTAGAATTGAAAAAGAATCTATTTCAAGAATAATTGAAGATTCAAAGGAATAATTATGGAAGAAATAACTATAGAAGATTTCATCAAGATTGATTTACGAGTAGCAAAAATTATTGAAGTAAATGAAGTCGAAGATGCAGATAAACTAATTCAATTAAAGTTAGATATAGGAGAAATCGGAACTAAAATTGTTTTTGCTGGTATTAAGTCAGCTTATAAACCAGATGAGCTTCTTAATAAACATGTTGTTTGCGTAAATAACTTAAAACCAAGAAAGATGAGATTTGGTACGTCAGAAGGTATGATACTAGCCGCAGGTGATGATGATTTAGGTATTTTTGTTTTATCACCAGATGAAGGTGCCTTACCAGGAATGAAAGTTAGATAATGGCTAATACAAAAATAGAGACGGATATATTAATCATAGGTGCAGGCCCAGTTGGTTTATTTACCGTTTTTGAAGCAGGCCTTTTAGGCTTGAACTGTGAAATTATTGATAATCTAGATAAAGTCGGTGGCCAATGTATTGAACTATATCCAGAAAAACCTATATACGATATTCCGGGTGTTCCCTACCAAACAGCAGAAGAACACATAAAAGCTTTAGAAAAACAAATAAGCCCTTTTGACTATGGACTCCATTTAAACCAAAGGGTTGAAGAGCTACTAAAAGATTCAGACGATACTTGGAAAGTAAAAACTAATGAGGGACAAGAGTTTATAACGAAGAATATTTTTATTGCTGCGGGTGCAGGTTCTTTCGAACCAAGAAGACCACCTAACATAGAAAATCCAGATAAATACTTAGATAAAGGAGTTAATTACTCAGTTAAATCTATTGATAAATATAAAGATAAGAATATTTTTATATTTGGAGGTGGTGATAGTGCTTTAGATTGGACGGTAGAATTATCTAATATCGCCGAAAAGATAAATTTAGTTCATAGACGAGATAAATTTAGAGGTTCACCAAATACCGAAGATCAAATGAGAGATCTTTCAAAAACAGATAAAGTTAATCTGCTGACCCCTTACGTAATAGAAGAATTACTAGGAAAAGAAAAAATAGAAGGCGTTAAGGTTAGAAATTTCCAGACCCAGGAAATTATAGAAGAACAATGTGACGAAATACTTTTCTTATTTGGTTTAAATAAGAAATTAGGTCCATTAGTTAATTGGAACTTAGATTTAAATGGAAAGAAAATTTCAGTTGATAACGACACCTACCAGACTAATCAGCAAGGCATTTTCGCTGTTGGCGATATCAATGATTATCCAGGAAAACTAGATTTAATTCTTTGTGGTTTCCATGAATCTACCATAGCAGTTCAAAAAGCCTATGAAAGGTGTTTCCCAGGAGAAAAGGTTCCTTTTGGCTATACAACTTCAAATAATAAATTACACGAAAAGCTAGGATTAAAGGAATAAGGACTATTTTCTTTTTGAATTAGTTTTTAACCTAATAGAGTTAATTTTTATAAAGCCAGTTGCATCAGCTTGATCAAAGGTATTTTCATCATCTTCAAAAGTAACAATTTTTGGATCATAAAGACTGTAATCAGAATCTCTTGAGACGACAGATACATTCCCCTTGTATAGAGATAAAGTAACTGAACCTGTTACATGGGTTTGAGTGCTATCTATTAGAGCCTGCATAGATTTTCTTTCGGGACTCCACCAAAAACCTTTATAAATTAGTTCACTATATTTAGCCATTATTTCATCTTTGAGATGTGCTTGTTCTGCATCTAAAGTTATTGATTCTATAGCTCTATGAGCTTTTAGTAGAATTGTCCCTCCAGGGGTTTCATAACATCCTCTAGATTTCATACCTGTAAATCTATTTTCAACTAAGTCTAAACGCCCTATTCCATTTTTTCCTGCTAATAGATTAAGTTCTTGGAGTAATTGATCGGGATTTAATGATTTACCATTTACTTTTACAGGGTCTCCATTTTTAAACTCTATATTAATTATTTCTTCTTCATCAGGTGCTTTTAAAGGATCAGTCGTTCTTTCCCATATATTTGAGGGAGCTCTAACTGAAGGATCTTCTAGTACTTCACCTTCATACGAAGTGTGAAGAATATTTTCATCTTTAGAATAAAGAGGTTCATCTGGACTGGCATTAATATCTATTTGATGTTTCTTACAGTACTCTAACAAATCTTTCCTAGATTTTAGATTCCAAGTTCTCCAAGGAGCTATGACTGTAATTTCGGGATCTAATGCATAAACTCCCAATTCAAATCTTATTTGATCATTTCCCTTACCTGTAGCTCCATGAGCTATGGCTTCAGCTCCTTCTTGTTTAGCTAATTCAACCAGCCTTTTGCTTATTAAAGGCCTTGCAATAGAAGTACCGAGTAAATATTCACCTTCATAAACTGTATTAGCTCTAAACATAGGATAGACATAATTTCCTACAAATTCTTCTTTGAGGTTTTCTATAATTACTTTTGAAGCACCTATCTGTTCAGCTCTTTCCTTAACCTCTGAGGGATCATATTCTTGTCCTAAATCAGCTGTAAAAGCTACAACCTCTGCACCATACTCTTCTTTTAACCAATGAAGAATAACCGAGGTATCCAATCCTCCTGAATAGGCTAATATGATTTTTTTAATATCTTTATTCATGTTTCTTTAAAAAAGATCGCGTATTGTATACCTTCAAGAGTATTTTTTTGGAATATTAATTTTTTCATCGAAATTAAGAATTTTAAATTTAGATGCCATATTTCCTTTTTAGGCTACTGAACGTTATCCTTATTGCTATATGAAAGAGATATTTAGTTCATTTAGTTCTGAAAAGGTTGATTATGTAGCGTTCAACATAAGTCTAATTGTAGTCATTACGATAGCTTCATTTATTCTTTTAAGTCCGGGCGCAGCTGAAAATTTTATAGGCACGTTGAAAAATCAAGTTATTGATATTTTCGGTTCTATGTATCTAATTTTGACAATGGTTTGTTTCATTTTTTTACTTTATCTTGCTTTTACAAAATATGGAGATTACAAACTTGGTGGACATGATTCCTCTGTAGAATTTTCTACTTTTAGTTGGATAGGAATGCTGTTTTGTTCAGGTATAGGTGGAGGTATTATTTATTGGTCAGGCGTAGAGTGGGGCTATTACGTTAGTGCTCCTCCTTTTGACATAGAGCCTTTTTCAGAAGAAGCTTATTCACTATCAACAGCTTATGGGCTTTTTCATTGGGGAATTTCTGCTTGGGCTATTTATGGAATACCTGCATTAGCTTTATCTATATCCTTCTATAAATATAAACTCAATACATTGCGTTTAAGTTCTAGTTTACGAGGACTGGGTATAAATAATATAGAAACTACTATTATAGGTCGTCTAGTAGATCTCATTTTTGTTGTAGCAACTATTGGCGCTGCCGGAGGAACCATAGGTTCATATATACCAATGTTAAGTTCCGGATTTTCAGATATTTTTATGATTTCAAATAGTTCTTATCTAGATATATTTGTATTAACTCTATGCGTTAGTCTTTTTGGATTTAGCGTTTATAAAGGACTTAATAAAGGAATAAAAACTTTGAGTAATATAAATCTCACCTTGGCAATCTTATTCCTTTTTATAGTTTTATTTATTGGACCCTTTAAAGAAATTGTTATTTCTTCTTTTGAAGGTTTAAGGTTTATGTTTATAAATTTTATTGATATGAGCACTTTAGGCATATCTGAAACATCTCAATTTGCTAATGATTGGACTATATTTTATTGGGCTTGGTGGGTAGCTTTTGGTCCTTTAGTTGCTTTATTTATAGCAAGAGTCTCAAAAGGAAGAACAATAAGAGAATTAATCTATGCAATGTTATTATTTGGATCTCTAGGAACCTGGCTTTTTTATATGATCTTAGGTGGTTATTCTATGGATTTAGATCAAAAACAAATACTAGAAGTTTCTAGCGTAACAGGTTCATCTCATGCAGATATGGCCATCAATATTGTAAAAACTATGCCACTTGATAATCTAATGTTAATTATCTTTTGCATAATAACTATAATTTTTGTTACCACTTCCTATGATTCTATGTCTTTTGTAATAGCTTATCACGTTCAAAAGAATACATCGGTTACAGGAGACCCCTCTAAACATCTTAGGCTTTTTTGGGCCATAGTTTTAGGAATTTTACCTGCTGCTTTAATTATTTATTCTAGTCATGGAGTAGCTTTAGATTTAATTATTTTGGCTTCGGTCCCTTTAATTATAATATACCCCCTAATGGCAATCTCTTTAATGAAGGAATTGATAAATGAAAAAACCTAAAGAACTAAAACCGGACACCCTATCTTTACATGCCGGTCAAAGACCTGACCCTACAACAGGAGCAAGGGCAACCCCTATATATCAATCTTCTTCCTTTGTTTTTGAAAACACAGAGAATGCTGCAGGAATTTTTAATGCTGAGAGAGCGGGTCACACTTACTCAAGAATAACAAATCCTACTAATGCTGTATTAGAAGAAAGAATATCAGCCTTAGAAGGAGGAGTAGGCGCAATCGCAACTTCAAGTGGTCAAGCTGCACTACATTTAGCTATCACTACTATTTTAGATCAAGGTTCTCATATTCTAGCCTCTAAATCTTTATATGGAGGTAGCCATAACTTACTAGAATATACATTACCAAGATTTGGAATAGAAACTACGTTTATAGATTTCAGGGATGAAAATCTGGTAGAAAAAAACATAAAAGCAAATACCAGATTACTTTTTGGAGAAACACTAGGAAATCCAGGTTTAGACATTATGGATATACCTTCTATTTCAGAAATAGCTCATAAAAATAAAATACCCTTATTAGTCGATTCTACATTTACAACACCACACTTATTAAAACCTTTTGATTTAGGAGCTGATCTAATATTTCATTCTGCAACTAAATTTTTATCTGGTCATGGAGTAGTTATTGGAGGATTACTTGTTGATAGTGGTAACTTTAATTGGGATGATTCAGGAAAATTTCCACAACTAACAGAAAAATATGAAGGATTTCATGACATGATTTTTACTGAAGAATTTGGACCATCAGCTTATATAAATAGAGCTAGGAAAGAAGGAGCAAGAGATTTTGGTGCTTGTATGAGTCCACACACTGCATTCTTAATTTTACAAGGCATGGAAACATTAAGTTTAAGAATGGATAGGCACGTAAGTTCAGCAAGAAAAATAGTAGAATTTTTAAATACTCATCAGTCTGTAGATAAAGTTCACTATCCAGAATTAGAATCACATCCAGACCATCTACTAGCAAAAAAATATTTAAATAAAGGCTGTGGAGCTGTATTTACCTTTGAACTTAAGGGTGGAAAAAAAGAAGGAATCCAATTTATAGAAAATCTAAATATTTTCTCTCATCTAGCTAATGTTGGTGATGCTAAATCATTAGTTATTCATCCAGCAAGTACTACACATCATAGAATGGATAAGAAGGCGTTAGAAAGAGCTGGCATTAAAGAAGGTACTATTAGACTCTCGATAGGATTAGAGGATATAGAAGATCTAATAGATGATTTAGACATAGCTTTAAATAGAATTAAGTAAATGTATACTTTTTCAGGACCTAAAGGCCTTCTTGAAGATAAAAATCCTATAATTTTTGTTCACGGAACAGGTATGGATCATACCGTTTGGACTTTGCCTACTAGACATTTTCTTAGAAAAAATAGAGGCGTCCTCTCAATTGACTTACCGGGACATGGAAAAAGTGAAGGCCCCCTCCTCTCTTCAGTAGAAGATTTTGCAAATTCAATATTAGAATATCTTGATAAGAGAAATATAGAAAACTTTTCACTAGTTGGACATAGCTTAGGTTCACTTATAGCTTTAGAATTATCTTCTTTGGCATCTAATAGAAACCTGTCTTTAGTGTTAATAGGAACGGCTTTTCCAATGATGGTTTCGGATCAACTTTTAGAGTTAGCTAAAGATAACAAAGATGAAGCAATAGATATATTAACTTATTTTGGATACAGCAATAATTCTAGAATAGGTTTAAATTCCAATCCTGGAATCTGGATGACAGGGTCAACAAAAAAATTAATGTTGAAATCAAAAGAAGACGTCATTTATAACGATTTATTAGCATGTGCAAATTATAAAAATGGCATAGAAAGTGCTAAAAATATAAAAGCTAGTACTACCCTTATTTTAGGAGGTGAAGATAAGCTTACTCCCAAAAGATTTACGGAATCACTTATAGAAAATTTAGATGCTCCCAATATTAAAACAATAAAATCAAGCGGTCATAGTCTTATGATGGAAAGACCGAATGAAGTATTAGATATTCTTAAGGAAGTATTATGAAAAATATCATATTAGGAGATGGTGCTATGGGAACTGAACTTCGAGCTAGAGGTGTAGAGGTTCCTTCGCATACAGAATCAATATGGTCAGCTTTAGCTTTAAAGAATAATTCTCAAGAAATTATTGAAGTTCATAAAGATTATATAGATGCAGGAAGTGACTACATTACTATCAATAATTATGCTGTAACTAAACCCTTGTTAGCTAGAAAAAATCTTGAGAACGAATTTAAAGATTTAACAGGAAAGGCTATAGATTTAGCTAAAGAAGCAATTTTATCTAAAGGTTCTAATACTAAAATCGCAGCTTCATTTCCTCCTCTAGAAACTAGCTATAGACCTGACCTTGTGCCTTCAAAAAAAATCTTACAAAATTATTATGCAGAATTTGCAGAAACTCTAACTGGAAAAGTAGATTTTATTATCTGCGAAACGATGACCACAGCAGAAGAAGGAAGAATAGCTTTAGAAATGGCTAAGAGAACCAATTTACCCGTTTGGCTTGGATGGACACTAATGGGAAATAGATTAAATAAGCTTCCAAGTGGTGAGAATTTATTAGATGCAACTAAATATTGTTTAGACTTAAGTCCAGATGCTGTGCTTTTAAATTGCTGTGGAATTAATTTAATAACAGAAGGATTAAAAGAATTACAAAAATTACAATTAGAAATACCTGTAGGAGGATTTGCTAATAACGAAAGAATTAATAAATTTTCGGATACAGATTCTATCGTTACAAATGCTGAAGAAATTCACTATATGAATTCTTCAGAAGTAAACGAATTAGAGTATTTAGAAGAAGTAAAGAAGTGGATAGAGCAAGGGGCAACTATAGTGGCTGGCTGTTGCCGTACCAGACCTTCACACATTAAAGTTATTAAAGATGCAATAAATAGTTAGCTTTCAGGTATCTCTACTTGATTGATTGCTTTTTGAAGATCTCCGGAATCAAACATTTCATTCATTATGTCACTTCCCCCTATTAACTCTCCATTAATAAATAATTGAGGAAAAGTGGGCCAATCTGATACTGAAGGTAAAGTAGTTCTAATTTCGGGATTAGTCAGAATATCAACAAACGAGAAAGGTTTACCGCAAGATATTAATAGTTGTGATGCTCTAGAAGAAAATCCACATTGTGGAGAATCCGGAGAACCTTTCATGTATAGCAATATCGGGTTAGCTTCAATTTGTTCTTTTATTTCATTTTCTATACTCATATTATTATTTTAACTAATTACATAAATCTTTGTACATCTCTACAGTTGTTTTTAAACCATAAATCAAAGAATCTGAAATTAATGCATGACCGATAGAAACTTCATCAATTGGCCCTAATGATAATAGCAAAGCTAGATTTTTAAGATTTAAGTCATGACCGGCATTAACCTCTAATCCAATAGAACGAGCATGTTTTATAGCTTTGGAATATTTCTCTACTATTAAACTTTCTTGATCTCCACTTATTGATTCAGCAAAAGGGCCTGTGTACAACTCAATTCTATCTGCTCCTATGTCTTGAGCTCTTGTAATTTGTTCTACATCAGGATCAATAAACAGGCTTACCCTTATAGATTCACTTTTTAATTTATTAATAATTTCTTTCAAGCTTTGTACATCAGCTTTTAAGTCCCAACCATGATCAGAAGTTAGTTGGTCTGCATTATCTGGTACTAAAGTACATTGATCAGGCTTGTTATCATTAACTATATTTAAAAAACCAGGATAATCTCCCTCTAAATTAACACTAGGATTTCCTTCTATATTAAATTCAACTCCTACTGATGAGGTGTATTCTTTTAGTACTCTTACATCGTCAGGGCGTATATGTCTCATATCACTTCTAGGATGAACGGTAATACCATCAGCTCCTGAATTAACGCAGATTTCAGCCATTTCAACCAAATTAGGTAATACTCCATCTCTGGCATTTCTTAGCCAAGCTATCTTATTTAAATTAACGCTTAATTTAGTCACTAACTTTTAAACTTATTTTTCCTACAGTTCTTGCAGTTTCTACTTTTAAATGAGCTTTTACTATGCTCTCTATAGGGTAAGTAGAATCAAGAACAGGTTTTATTATACCCGCTTCGACTAATCTTCTTATTTCTTCTAAGCCGCTCAAGCTGGGACGATATAAAGACCAATGAATATTTATAGGGCTGTATTTTCTTTTTATGGCATTTCTTTTTAGCAAAGCCTTAGGAACCCCAGTTAATATTCCATTAGAATCAATCTCTCTCATGAAAGGATGATTAAGAGTTATATATTGAGAATTTATATGAGGTTTAAGTGTATTTATAGTTTTATGAACTTCTTCCTCACCTGCAATATCTCCTAGACAATCATAAACAATATCAAATTCTTTAATGATTTCTGAAAAGTCTTCAGAGGCATAATCTATTGTTAAATCCGAACCTAGGTTTGATAGAAGATCTATATTCTTTTTACTAGAAGTAGTAGCAATAAATGCCTGCCAATGTTTAAAGAGTTGAACGGCAATTGTTCCTACACCTCCAGAAGCAGCTTTAACTAGGATCTTCTTTTCTCTAATGTCTTGTGGCCTTAATCCTGCCCACCTAATAACTGCTGCCCAAGTTGTTAAAGCCGCATAAGGTATAGTAGCTGCAGACTCAAAATCAATATTTGTCGGCATAAAGTCAATTTCTTCTGATACAAAATTAACATATTCTGCATAAGTACCTCTTAATGGAGAAGATGTACAACCCCATACTTTATCTCCTTCTTTAAATTTTGTTACCTTAGAGCCTGTTTTGATAACTATTCCTGAAAAGTCTGATCCTATAACCCAAGGGAATAATAGTTTTCTTTGTTTTTCAAATATTCTTCTTCCATACCCCTCTCTTTTCATAATATCTATTGGATTAATAGAAGAGTATTTAACTTGCACTAAGACTTCATTAGATTTTGTTTCTGGAATAGGTATATCTTCTATGTTTAGTACAGAACTATTTCCATACGAATTAATGGTTACAGCTTTCACTATTTAAGTTTGTAAACTATATCAGCCACATCAGTCGCTGTTTTCCATGCTGTAATGCCAGGATGCATTTGATTCATGGTAAATCCTAAAGCTATGCGATTATCAGGATCTGAGAACCCCAATGATCCTCCAGCTCCTCCGTGACCGAAAGAACCTTTTCCAGGTCCCATATTAATTTGTTTAGTGCCCAGCATAAAACCAAGTCCAAAACGGCTATATATTCCAGGAAGAACGAGATCTTTACCTTCAACTTGAGTTTCTCTGGCTGCTTCTATAGTTTCTGGATTTAATACATGCACTCCATCTCTATTACCTCCATTGGCTAAAATTCCATAAAGAGTAGAAATAGCTCTGGCTGTTCCGTGTCCATTAGCAGCCGGAATTTCAGCAGTTCTCCATTCACTAGTATTAGCTTCAAATTTATTATTTTCAGAAGCCATAGGTGGATTATTAAAGGCAGCCCCAACAGGCTTACTTGTGTCAGTAAAATCTACTAGAAATTTAAATGGACCTGGTAATAAGGCTCGAGGTAATTTTGCTAATAAGGGCATTATAGGACTTGGTTTAGATGGATTGATATCTGTAACTCTATGAAATTCTTTTTCAGGAAGACCTATCCAAAAGTCTAAATCTAATGGCTCAGCAATTTCTTCTCTAAAGTAGTTACCAATAGTCCTACCATCTATCCTTCTTAATACCTCTCCTACCAAGTGTCCATAAGTAATGGCATGATATCCATGTGCACTACCCGGATCCCAAAATGGCTTTTGCTTTGCTAATTCTGAACATATTAATTCCCAATTAGTAAAAGATCCTGGTTCTAAAGGCTCCCTAACTCCGCAAAGTCCAGATCTGTGACAAAGTAAATATCTCACGGGTATCTTTTCTTTGCCATTTTGAGAAAATTCTGGCCAATATTCTGAAACAGGTGTATCAAGGTCTAACAATCCTTTTTCAACCAACTGGAGTAGACAGATTGCTGCCATGCCTTTAGTTGTTGAGAATACATTAACTAGCGTATCTTCTTCCCATAAAGAATTTTTCTCTAGGTCCGTATGGCCACCCCATAGATCTATAACCTTTTCACCTTCAATTTCCATACTTATAGATGCTCCTAATTCAAAACCTGAAGTTAAGCTTTTTTCAAAAGCATCTTGGGCTTCTATAAATTTTTCATCACAAAATCCTTGTACCATAAAAACCTCCTAATTAACTTTTTTGGGCAATATAAGCAACTGATTGGTCCTATCCATGTAACTTTTATATCCTTCTCTTTTTAACAAACTTCTTTCGTCCATCATAGAACAAGTTTTTAGAGAGAACATAAGGTTCATCGCTAATGGACAAACAAACAAATACCAATAATTTAAATCTAAAGATAGAGTCATAAAGTATATACCCCACCAGAAAAGAATTTCACCTAAATAGTTAGGATGTCTGGAATATTTCCATAGACCTGTTTCTATAAATTTTCCTGCATTTTCTGAGGATTGCTTAAATTTCCAAAGTTGATTATCTGATATTAGTTCTAAAATAACTGCCATGAACGTTAAAAGACTAAAAATATAAGTCCATATATTTACCTCATTAGTATCAACGGATAAAGCAAAGTAAATTGGCAATAGAGATAAATTAACTTGTAAAGTTGGATATATATGAATCCCGAAGAGATCTACTAATCTTGAGAATCTAAGTGACTTTAAATCTATATATCTAAAGTCTTCATCTAAAAGGCCTTCCCATCTTCTTATCCAATTAAAGGTTAATCTTAAGGCCCAAAATAAGATTGGAATTAGAAAAAGGTAAATTTTTTCAGCATTAATTATCTCAGATTCAGGATATATACTTATATACAAAGCTATTGGTATTGGAGCAACTGACCAAAAAGGATCATAAAAACTAGAATTTTTGTAGATGGAGCTAGCAACAAACACAACTAAAGTAGCAGTTAAATGTCCTAATAAGATCATAAACCATTGATTTAATTGTAAAAAATTAATACATACTAATACTGCACATCCAAATGCCAGCAGGTAAACTAGTAAACAGATTAATAAAGCTTTTAATTTCATTTATTTACTAGCTACGGAACCTCCATCACAAGCAATTGTTTGACCTACAACATACTCACTAGCTCTAGAGCAAAGAAAAATAGCTAATCCTGCAATATCTTTCATATCTCCTACTCTTCCACTAGGATTCGCTTTACCTACTTCAGACCAATCTACTTCTGTTTCTCCTCCAAAACCTACACCTGTACTTAACATCCATGTTGGAAAAGGCCCAGGAGCAATAGCATTCACTATTATATTTTCAGAAATTAGATTTGCAGCTAGCACTCTAGTTAGGTGATGAACGGCAGCTTTAGAAGGTCCATAAGCAAAATTTTCGAAAGATCCTGATGTTAATCCGTCTATGGATCCTATATTAACCACACGAGCAGGAGTTTCTTTTGCTGCGCTTCTGAGCATTGGGAGTAATTTTTGAGTTAAAAAGAAAATACCCTTTACATTAGTATCCATAACTTTATCCCAACCATTTTCAGGATATTCGTCAATAGGTGCTCCCCAAGCAGCTCCAGCATTATTTATGAGGAAATCTAACTTAGATTCTTTCTGAGATATGTCATTTACTAATTTATCAATGCCCTCTATGTTTGATAAATCAGATGGCATGGATATGCATGTTCCTCCGTATTCAGTCGATAGACGTTCTGCAGTTTGATCACAAACTTCTTTTTTTCTAGAGCTTATATAGACTTTAGCACCGGAGGCTAAGAATCCCGCAGCAATCATTTCACCAATACCTCTAGACCCACCTGTAACTAAGGCCACTTTTCCTTCAATAGAAAATAAATCTTTCATATAACTTCCTTTAAAAATTTAACAAAACCCATATATAGATAGTATGGCAGAAATATTTTCTAGTTCTAAGGGTTTTTTAGAGCAACTTATTCATAAATTAGAAGTTGATAAAAATCATGAGATCTCACATATCAGCCTTGTTATTCAAACTCTTAATGGAAGTGCATTAGAGAAAAATGATCTATCTAATGAATCAGTGAATATCATTAATAAGTTGTCTTCTGTTATTCCTAAATATAATTGTAAATTAGTAAATGAAGAGGATTTATTTAGTTTAGAAAACCACAGAAAATATATTCTTATCTTTTCTAAAATCTTAATTAAACAAACAGAAAAAGATTCATTTAACTCAATAGAGAAAAATAAGATTAAAGACTTAAAAGAAAATACTCCTTTATTTACACTTGTACTGGATAAGGAAGTTGTTAATTTTCTAGAACTTAAAGAATAGGCTTCTTGAATAACAAAGTCATTCTGTCTGACTCGCCTATATTTTTATATTTATCTCTATCTACATCTTTCAATCTATAACTTGGAGGTAAGGTCCAAACTCCCCTTGGATGGTTAGTAGAATCCTTTGGATTAGCATTTATCTCAGATTTTCCTACTAAAACAAATCCAGCGCTTTTGGCTAACTGAATTGCTAATTCTTCTGTTACATAACCTGATTTAATCATTTGCTCTAAACTAGTGCCTTTCTTTGCTCTATGTTCAACAACTCCAAAGATTCCACCTGGTTTTAAAGAATTAAAAGACTGCTTAAAAATCTTTTCTATGTCCCCTCTTAGCCAATTATGTAAATTTCTAAATGTTAAGACAGCATCAACTGTATTATTTTCAGATAGCTGTGAACCTAGATTAACTATTTTTACTTTTGAATAAATTTCATCTGACTTCATCTTTTTTTCAAAATTTCCTCTAGATCTTTTGTAATAGTTTCCCAATGAGGGGTCATGATGTGCAGCTATTAGACTTCCAGGTTCTTTAATATAAATAGCTAATATTTCCGTATACCATCCTCCTCCAGGAGAAAGCTCTACAACCTTCATATCAGATTTAATTCCAAAGAAAGATAAGGTTTCTTTAGGATTTCTAAATTGGTCCCTTTCTGTATATGCTGGCGTTCGAGTTTCACTATTTACTGCATCTTCTAAAGATAATGAACTGCCTTGTTCAGCAATTAGTAAATTAGCCAATAACAGTAAACCTATAAGCTTATAAGAGACTTTAAACATTTTTTTATTTTATCCGTGAGCCAAATGAAGGGCAACCACAAAGATTATGCCCGTAGCTAAAACACCTATAACACTTAATATGAAATTTTTAATGAATTCTCTTAAACCAATCTCAGTGTTTATTTGATATAGATACCAATTAAGCAGGAAAGTTAGAGCTCCAATTAGAAAGATTATAGATGTTGAATTAGATTCCATGGTTATATGGCTGTTTTAAGTAAAGTACCTATGACTCTTTCTAGTTGTGTCAAAGTTCCACATTCGAAGACTTTTGTGCAATAAGCAGAATAAGTGTTCATGACAGAATCACCTGTGTTCCATCTGTATGTACCTTCTGGATTTAACCAATATACTTGTTTAGCTCTGTCTTTCACTAGTTTTAATAACTCAGCTTTATCTGGACCAAAATTATTCCTTGCGTCTCCTAAAATAACCACAGTAGTTTTCTTATCTATCTCATCGATACATATACTAACTAGATCAGACAAAGCACTACTATAATCTGTTGATCCACCACCGTATTTGGATAAAGCTCCTTCAATTGCGTTTTCAAGGGTATTGGTTTTAAAATCTTCCGTTATTTCACCTAAATTAGAAGAAAAAACAAAAGCTCTAATTTTAGAAACTACTTCAGTTAGACTGAATAAGAACATCAGCATAAATCTGGCATATGCTCCAACTGAACCACTAACATCACATACAACTATTATTTTAGGTTTATCTATCTTCTTATAAGACCATCTAAGATTAAACAAGACTCCTTGATTAACCCAATTATCTTGAATAGTCTTTCTTATATCTAATTTACCTCTTCTAAAATTTTTCTTTCTTCTGGAGTGCATATTGGCTAGTTTTTTTGCCATCTTTCTTACTAGAGAGTGAACTTCGTTTAAATAGGATCTATCTATTTGACCCATATTCATAGACTTAAATACTTGTTCTCTTAACTGCTCTCCGCTTACATCTCCGTGAAGTAAGAATTGTTGCTGGACATAATTTGATACTTTTTCTCTAAGATTAGCCAATTGAGAACGCAACATCTTTTCTTCTTCTGAGGGTTCTTCTGTTTTATCTAAATTTAGCCTAGATAAGTATTCTTCTATTTCTGAAACTCCCATTGCTTCTAAAATTTTTCTTGAAAATACTGATCTCTGAGTAAAGTATTTAATTTCCCTTATCTCAACCTCTTCTCCTGCCTTAGAAATTTGAAGGTCTAAATCATTAGAACTGCCTTCCAAAAAATTAGAAATTAATTCATTTTTATCAAAATTCGTATCAATTTGTTCTTGCTTTTCTTTTTCTTCATAAGTATCAATTTGTGATGAGACTTTTTCTTGAAAAAAGTCCTCAAAGCAAGATTCAAATTTTTCTTTTTCTTCAGGGGTTTTAGGTAGTGTTAATGATAAAGTGTTTTTTAATAATTCCCTGTCTTCATAGCCTATGTTTTGGATAACTTCCATTGCATCTAAAGTTTCTGCTGGAGAAACCTGGACGTTGGCGTTTCTTAATGTTTTTACAAAGTCTGCGAGAACTCTTTCCATTTAATGAATAGATGTTTTTATAAGACTAGGAATTTCCTTTTGTACCACCTCTACATCTTGTTGGTGTTTTAGAAGTACGTTTAATGTTTCTTTTGCTAAATCTTCATTTAATTCTTTAGCATTTAGCAATATTAGAGTTCTGGCCCAATCAATAGTCTCGCTTATAGCAGGTAATTTTTTTAAATCCAAGTCTCTAAGCCCTTGAACGAAACTGACAAGTTGTATTTTTAGATTCTCGTTAATTTCAGGCACTCTAGCTTGAATTATCTCTCTTTCTAGTGAAGCATCAGGAAAAGGTATATATAAGTGTAAACATCTTCTCTTAAGTGCATCACCTATTTCTCTGCTGTTATTACTAGTCAAAATCACTAATGGCTTTACTTGTGCTTTCCTTATTCCTAATTCAGGTATAGAGACCTGAAATTCAGATAAGATTTCTAATAATAGTGCTTCAAATTCTTCGTCAGATTTATCTACTTCATCAATCAGTAAGACATTTCCTTTATCAGAGGTTAATGCCTGAAGTAAAGGTCTAGATTCTAAAAAGTCTTCAGAAAAAAATATATCTTCAAAAGACATTAATCTAGAAAGTGATTCTTTAAGTCCTTTAGCTCCATCTAGCACTTCCTGCATCTGTTCTTTTAGTATTTGTGTATAGAGTAATTGTTTTCCATATCTCCATTCATAAAGTGCTTTAGTTTCATCTAATCCCTCATAACATTGAAGCCTTAAAAGTTCCTTTTTGTAATGAAGTGCTGCTGTATTAGCTAACTCTGTTTTTCCTACTCCAGGAGGTCCTTCTATTAAAATAGGTTTATCTAGCTCATTAGCTAAATAAACAGCAGTAGCAATCTGGTTACTGCAAACATAATTGTGTTTAGCAAATCCTTTTGATATTGCTTTTATAGAATCTTGTGGTCCTTTTGGCATTATTTCTCCTGATCTAATATATCTTTTAATTTTTCTATAAAAATAATAGGTTCATCAATAAATAAATGATGCATACCTCCCGGTATTGAAACAATTCTTTCTTCAGGAATGTTTCCTACATAACTAGTAAAGTCTAGTATCTCTTGATTAAAAATCTGGCTCATTAAACCATATACTAGATAAATTGGATAACTAGAATTCATTAGAGGGTCTGTTAGATCTTTATGTGTATATGTTCTCATTATTTTTCCATCAGATTTTAGAATATATCCTCCATCAGTTTCTTTGTAAGAGTGTTTAGCTATGTGATCAACCAGTATCTGGTTCTTACAAGGCTGAGGCGGTATCAATCTAAAGCTTTGAATAGCCTCTTCCATCGAATCATAAACTACATCGTGTCTGACCATCGATCCTCTTCTACTAGATCCTATCTTATTGGGAGGCATTACCACTATTGAATCTATAAGGATAAGTGAATTAACTCTATTCTTATGTTGATCTGAGAAATTAAGAGATATAGGACCTCCCATGCTATGAGCAACTAGATTGATTGTCTCTAAACCTAACTCATCACATAAAGATAATATTTCCTTTGAATATAGGTCTTGCGAATAAGAATCTCTATGATCACTATCACCCATACCAGATAAATCTATAGCAACTACATAATAATTATCACAAAAGTGAGGTGCTATAAAATCCCACCAATTACTATTTGCACTATATCCATGAACAAGAAAGATAATAGGGTTTGACGGATTTCCCCAAGTTTTGTAATTAATTAGTGTTTCATCTACTGAAATAGATGAAGAACTGCTCTCTGTAGCTAGACATTTATCTAGCCAGTTCTGATCAATCATTTAAGAGTTTGCCTGAATCCCTTCTCTTATGGTTTCTATTATCCTGTCAATTTCTTCTTCCTGAACAATCAGAGCAGGTGAAAGGACAATAAATTCACCTGAAAATCTAACTAAAACATCGTTTTCATAACAATGCTTAAAGACACTTGAAGACATTTCTGTTGCTGTTTTTCCATTAGATCCAAAATGAACTGCTCCCATTAGTCCTATATTTCTAATATCTATAATTTGATTTTCACCTTTTAGGCTATGTATTTTTTCTTGAAATATAGGTTCTATCTCGAGAGTTCTCTCGAACAAACCTTCATTTTCATAAACTTCTATAGCAGCTAACCCTGCTGCTGCAGCCACAGGATGACCAGAATATGTATATCCATGAAATAGTTCTATAACTCCATCAGGGCCCTGAACGATTTGATCGTGTATTTCATCTTTAAAGACAGCTGCACTCATTGGTATAGATGCAGCAGTTAAACCTTTAGCCATAGTTATGATATCTGGAGTCACATTAAAACGTTCTGAAGCAAAGGCTTTTCCAACTCTTCCGAACCCTGTTATAACTTCATCAAATATAAGAAGAATTCCATGATCATCACAAATTTTTCTTATTTTTTCTAAATATCCTTTAGGGGGAACGATTACACCACCAGACCCAATAACAGGTTCAAGGATAACTGCTGCTACGTTATTTGGGTCTTGTAAGGTTAATATATTATTTAATTCATCAGCTAAATGAGCGCCCCATTCTGGTTGTCCCTTAGAAAATGCCATCTCTTCTAGATTCCATGTATGTGGTAAATGATCGATTCCAGGTAAAAGTGGACCAAAAGCCTTTCTATTTAATGGCAACCCTCCTACCGAGACACCTCCAAAATTAACACCATGATAGCCCTTCTCTCTACTAATAAATTTTGTTCTTTGCCCTTCTCCTCTACTTGTATGGTAAGCAAGAGCAATTTTCATAGCTGTGTCTACAGCTTCCGACCCTGAATTACCAAAGAATACTTTGTCTAAACCTTTAGGAGTGATGGAGGCGATCTTCTCTGCTAGTTGAAAAGCTTTAGGATGAGCCATATTGAAAGCGGTTGCATAATCCATACTTGCTATCTGATTTTGAACTGCTTCGACTATATGGGGATGACAATGTCCTGGATTGCAACACCATAACCCAGAAATACCATCTAAAATTTCTCTACCATCTTCAGATTCGTAATACATACCCTTAGCACCTACCAATAATCTCGGGTCTTCCTTGAAAGTTCTGTTAGCTGTAAATGGTATCCAGAAATTGTCTAAGTTTAAATTTTGTTTACTCATGTTCTTATTATAATTTATTAAAGTTAATTTATTTATTCAGTTTGATCTAAAGTTTTTCTTATGAAGGTAATGCATATCAACGTAATTAATATAAAGGCAAATAATAATGGTAATAAATCAATAAAGGTACCTCTGTCTAATATATATCCAAAAAGTGAAGGTGCAACTGACATACCTATTAATATTGCTGCATTTAACCAGGAAGCTAGGCGTCCTGTTGGACTGATAATTGCTGAAGCAGCTAAGACATAGATAACCGTCATTGTAAAAAAGAAGTACCAAATAATATTTCCTGCAAAGAAACTTAAATAGGACGGGTATTTAAGTATCCATATAAAACACATTAATATTGAAGTTACACCAATATAAATTGGTAAAGATCTTCCATATCTATTTCCTATATACAAAACTATAGGTGGAGCTAATAAACCTGTGAGGGTTGATATAGATAATACTAAAGCCACTGAACTAATAGATATACCAATAAATTCTACCCCTAATCTTTCATCAAAAGCCCACATCCCTCCAGAAGCTAACTCAAAAGATAAAATCCCTATTATTAGTAACGATACTGTTTTTACATTTAAGTCTTCACTCCCGGGCTTAATTACTTCATTAACTGGCTTTTCTTTAATAAATAAGATTAAGGGTATAAGCAATAAGTAAAAAATAAATAAACTTATAAAAAAATACTGATATCCAAAATTGTTGAGAATTGATCCTGAGACATAAATAATAATTGCGCCAACAATGGTAGAGGACATTGAAAAAAAGGCATAAGATTTTTCTGGGTTGTTATTGCTTGCTATAAGCGCATGACCCTTAGCTATAAGCAATCCACAACCTATTCCTGAGAAAGCTCTAATTAAGGCAAGTTGAGTTGTATTAATAGCAAAAGAAGTCAGCAAATAAGCAATTAATACAATACTCACGCCCAAGATTATTAAGTGTGATAATTTGTAGTTAATTTTAAAGGTACTAAAAAATATAGAACTAATAGCCATTAATCCTAGCTCCAAAGACATTAAATTACCGACGCTTTGCTTACTTAAATTGAAGTAATCTTCAAATGATCCGACTATAAAAGGAGATATTACTGAAGGTGAATTTCCTATTAATAAGATGCATATAGCTCCAAAAAGAGCCAAATAGGTTTTAATCATTTATTAGATTCAATGTAGGTATCTATAAGTATCTCTAATTCATTAAGAGGTATAGCACCTTCACTTAGTAATGTCGTATGAAATGTTCTTATATCGAAATTTTTACCTAATTCTTCTTGAGCTTTGTTTCTTAACTCAAAAATCTTAAGTTGTCCTACCTTATAAGCTAAAGCTTGTCCTGGCCAATTAATATACCTATCAATCTCATTAACTATATCTAATTCACTTTTACCTGCATTATCCAAGAAAAACTTTATTGCTTTTTCTCTTTCCCAGTCAAAATAATGCATTCCAGTATCAACCACAAGTCTAACTGCCCTCCACATATCATAAGTAAGTTGACCAAATTTTGAGTAAGGATCTTTGTAGAATCCCATTTCATAACCTAAGCTTTCACTATATAAGCCCCAACCTTCAACAAATGCTGTATAGGGACTCATTCTACGAAACATAGGCAATGATTCTTTTTCCATAGCTAAGGCAATCTGTAGGTGATGTCCAGGAACGGCTTCATGCAAGGATAAGACTTCAATTTCAAATTTAGGTCTGGTTTCAGGTTTATATAAATTAACATAGTAGAATCCAGCTCTTAAACCATCCGGTGAAGGACCCATGTAATAAGCTGTAGTTGTATCAGGAGCTGATTCCATCGGTATTTGTCTAACTCCATAAGGTGTTCTAGGTAAAAGAGCAAACAAAGAAACAAGTTCAGCATCAGCTCTTTTTGATGTGGCTAGATAAGCCTCTAATAGGTCTTCTCCATTATCGAAATAAAATTGAGGATCCTCTCTAAGAAATTTTAAGAAATCTTGAAACGACCCATCAAAATTTAATTCTCTAATTATTTCTTCCATTTCTTGTCTAATTCGAGCTACTTCTTTAAGACCCAATTCATGTATTTCTTTTGGAGATAAACTAGTAGTAGTAAATTGATTCGCTAAAATTTCATAGTTTTTCTTTCCATTAGGAAGATTTGATATTCCTATAGTTTCTCTACAATTAGGTAAGTATTCTTCGACAAAGAATTTATGTAGTTTTTTGTAAGAAGGAATTATCTCATTAGCAATTACTTCTGTTGCCTTTAACCTTAACTCCTCCTTATCTTCTTTAGATAGAAAATCTGGAAGTTCATTAAATAATTTATAAAAAGGATGTTTAGATATGTCTTCATTAGTTTGTAAAGAAATTTGCCTTTCTACTCTTTCCATTAGCACTCTTGGTTTTGTATATCCTTCTGAGATTCCAATTTTTGCAAGATTAATTATCTGATCAATATATATATCAAGGTTTGATAATCTATCTATCCAGTCTTCAAAATCTCTTTTAGTAACAAATCTAAGTCTCTCTGATTGTTCATGCATTAACTGAACGCCGCCTCTATGACTGAAAGGCATTAAATGTTGATTAAAAGGTATTAAATCTATGGAGTTTTGCTGTAGCTGGGTAAATAGTCTGTAATTGAGTTGATTTTCTGTATTTAAAGAATCTATATCAATCTTCGAAAGAGTTTTAAGTATTGAGTAATGATGATCTTGTCTTCTTTTAACAGCCTCCTCACTCATATCTGTCCATTTATTTTCAAATCCTTTGATGCCTAATGAGGTTGCATATACTGGGTTTTGCTTTACTTCATAATTCCATTCGTCGTCTAAGAGTTTTAAGAAACTAACATTAGAGTTAGCCTTTAGATTAGAAACAAGAGATAAATTGATTATTAAAAAAGTAACAAATGTTATTTTATTTATATTAATTTGTTTTAACATAATAATATTCTAAAACATAATTATGGATTCGAATAAATTATTACCTATAGAGCCCAAGCAATCTAGGAGTAAAAAGAAATTTGAAAATATCTTGAATTCCGCAGAAGAAATTCTTATTCAAGATAAAAATGTTCTAACCTTTATTAGTTTATCAATATATTCCAAGTACAAACGAGCATCTATTTATAAATACTTCCCTTCAACTGAATCTTTATATATAGGAATTTTAACTAGACACTTAGATAAATTTTCTAAGCTTTTAAATAATAACTTTAAGGATAAAACGGATCTAAATTTAGAATGGTATTTAAAGATATATATTGATCTGTTGGCCATTTATCTTGATAAAAATAAGCACCTAGTTGAAGTTTTTAATTTATGTGACGGTATGAACTTGAAACAAATTACTTTAAACAAAAACTCTTTTATAGAAACATTAATTTCTTCTTTGAAAAATCTTGAGATAAAACATTCAGAAGAGAAAGTTAGATTAGCAACTTTGCTAGCCATGACTATACTGATCGAGAACTTAGATGTTAATTTATCTATTCGTCCAAGAACAATTGCTGAAGCTAAAAAAGCCTGTTTGGCCTATTTAAATACTCCTTAAGTTTGTTTTACGCATCTTTCCGAATCATTTTCTGGATTATTAACATAAGTAGATACTTCATAGGTCTCTATTAAGTTTGATATTCTAGATACTGAAAATTCAAAGTTCTTACTATTAAGCCATTCATCTTTACTGTTTTCATCAATGATTACAGGCATTCTGTGATGAATTTCTTTAAGGCTAGGGCTGGCCTCCATAGTGAGTATTGCAACTCCTAATTCTCCTCTATAACCGCCATATATACCTGCAAAATAAAATAATTCATTCCGATACTCATGAAAATAAGGAATTTTTCCTGAATCTGTTTTTTTCCATTCATACCAACCATCTGCTGGCACTAAGCATTTGCTAGCATCTTTAAAAGACTTCTTC
Organism: uncultured SAR86 cluster bacterium; assembly: GCA_902628375.1. Classification (GTDB taxonomy): domain Bacteria; phylum Pseudomonadota; class Gammaproteobacteria; order Magnimaribacterales; family Magnimaribacteraceae; genus CACOMS01. The sequence continues at coordinate 103,910 of CACOMS010000001.1, forward strand.
TTCCAGATTGTTTCACTTCTAGCATTTATTAAATTAAAGGGTTCCTTGGCCCAATAAGGCGTAAAACCCCATTTAGCTTGTAATAAACTATCCGCTATTAAATTAATTTTTTGATTAGGAGCTATATTAAATCTAGGCTCTATCTCATTTACTTTAATAGTTTTTTTAAGAGCTAGCGGATTTCTTAGTGCAAATCTTCCACACATTATAAATTTTCTATTAGGTCTAAAATTGAACCGGATGATTTAATTGACGGTGTTTGATTAAATCTTAATTTAGTTAATTCTTTTATCTTACTCGTGATGTTCTCTGACCTTGCTTCTAACTGATAGTTTAATTCTGGAGTAATAATAATTTCTCCATTTAATGCTCCTTCTTCTTGAGACATAAATACAATTTCTAAGTTTTGATCTTTACATTGAATTTTTGAAATAACAGATAAATTTCTTCTAAAAATACCCAATAAATCAACTACTTCTGCTAAAGCACTTCCTTCAGCAGAAATGCATTCTTGAGAAGAGAATCGCAGATAATTTATTTCTCCTTTTAACATTGAAATAGCTTGGGGTATAGATTTCCCTTTGTTATAAGCTTTTATAACATCAATTTCAAATGTAGCATCTTTTACAGAAGTTTCTCCGAAAAGCGATCTACCTAGATTGCCTTTAAAATTTATCTCTTCACTAGAAATTAAAACTTGAAATTCTAATCTTCCTAGTAATAAATCACTGAAATTTAATGATAACGTTGCATCCCCTATTGAATTACTTCCTATATAAATATTATTTAAGTTACCTGACCACCACTTACCACTAGAACTTTCAACAGCTACGTCTTCTATGCTATTTAAGTAAGAAGAAACAGCTCTCATAGGAACCATGAGAGTTAATCCCAATAAGAAGATTAAAAGAACTAAAACGGAATACCTAATTTTCATTTAGTAAGAGATAGAACCATTTGAGCTCTTATCTTATTAGAAGGGTTGCTAGTGCTTCTTTTAATAGAAGCTTTGGTTACAGAAATAGATCTTTGTTCATCCAAGTCTTTCATCCAACCAAAAAGAGAGACGAACTCACCATTGTTTATAGTTACAATATATGAATTATCATCTACTGGTTGTATTCTGTCTATTGATAAGCCTTTATTTCTCGCCAAAGAACTTATAGTTGAAGCTAAATTTTGAGAGTCTATCTGCTCGTAAGATTTATTTTGATCTTCCCTTAGTAACAATATTTGCATATTTTGAAAATAAGCCTTACTAGATTGAAAATCAATAAATGCATCATTTTTTAAACTATTAAGTTTTGAATTAATCAGAATTAAGCTAGATATCAAGATTAGACCTAGTAGAGAAAAAATAATTATCTCCTCTTGTCTGTTTAACTTTGTTAATAAACTCTTCATGCTTGTATTATTATTTCACTAAATATGGAAGGCCCTACTCTCTTGGATGAACCTTCTTGAATAATAAATCCTTGACTCTTGATAACTGATTTAAAAACCTCTAAATCATCAAATTGAAGACTCTCAACTTCAATTAAAAATTCTCTTTTTACTGAATCATAAATAATAGATGACAGTGATACCTTGTCGTTAGAATTTATTATTCCAGATAAGTTAAATAAAATTCCTACAAAATTAGATTCAATAGCATTACTATCAAAATTTTTATTAGCTTTTATAAACTGATCAAGATCTTCATTATTTGCATTTGGATATTTATTAAAATAAAGCTCATTAGCTGAACTTATTACTTCTTTAGAATTTACTTTATGGCTATTTATCTCGATAAGTTTTGTAGAAAATAAAGTTAAAAAAACTATAGCCAAGGATATAAATACTAATTTATATGGTCGAAAAGCTTTATCCCAATTAATTTTAGGCTTGAACTTATCACTAAGTAGATTGATTTTTTTATCTTTGGAAATTTTGCTTAAGAATTCTTCTTCTAATTTAATTATCTGGTCCTTATCTTTGATTTTATTCAAAAAGATTGAGTCTTCTTGATCTGTATATAAAAGAACTTCAGAACAACCATATTCTTCTATACCTTTTTCCAATAAATCATTTATCAAGTTGGTTTCGGCAGTCCATCCCCACTTATTAGAAAAATTTACAGTCGAATATTTATCTTGTTCAAATATAGAGGCGCAGTCCTCTTTACCACAAGATTCTAGAGGAGCTAAAAAATTAATGCTTAGGTTTATTCTATTAATATCTTCAAATGTACTAACTATCCAGTCTCTATCAACGAATGAAATAAAGGTGTCACCATCAATCGAGGGATTATTAAAAGAAAAGTGTGAATTCTCTTGAAAATTAAGGCTTTTATCTTGCAGAACATGGGGAATAGACTTTTTAAGAATTGAACGACTTGCTAAAGGCAGATTAATCTTATTATTATGAATTTTAGGATCTAAGATAAAGATATCTAATTCTTCGTCACAAAATTGTTTTAAATCATCAAAACTATCTAGTTCCTTCACACCATCACTGGTAAATGCTTTTATAAGATTTATATAATTATTTATTAGTATTTTCATGTTTTAAAAACTACCAGACGCTCTATTTATAACCTTTACAGAGTTAGAATCATCAATATAAAAGATAGATACCATTCTATAAGAATTTATTGGGTTACTCACCTTGGTTTGTAATTCATAAAAATTAGATCTAAAAGATAGGTAGCTATTTATATTGTTATTCTTTTGTATATTTACTAAAAGAGGATGAGACCAAAACTCCTCTATATCTTTAAAGCCATCTAATGGTCTATCTTGGAGAATTTCAGATGATTCAGTAAGGCTAATTTGGTTATCAAAAAAGGCTGACAAAAGTTCAGGGTTTTTCTTAGAGATAGAATTTAGATTAAATCTAGTGTCTGAAGTGTTAGGTATTATGCAAATATAAGGCTGTAGAGCTTGAATTAAATCTTTATTAAAACCTTTAATACTTAATAATTCATAAAGATCAAATAGTAATTGATTGGAAGTTCTATAAGGACTATCTAATCTAGTATAAAAATCATCTTCAGCGCCATTTACATCTTCCGTAAAATCATTTGAATCTATCCAGTCCAAAAGTGAAGCGATGATTTCTGAGACAGTAAATTCATCTATGTTTAGATTTAAAAGTAAACTCTTCAGTATATTGATAGTTTCTATATTTCTTATCAGCTCTGAATTTTTAGATCTAACTAGTATGTTTAAATTAAAACATGAGTGAAGATCTCTTATTGTGCCCTGTACATTTACATTATCAAAACTTACATTTATTTTGGGTAAATCTTCAATCTGAGCTTTCTCATCATATATTTTGTCTAGTTGTTTCTTCGAAGATAAGTAATTAGAAGCAGAAGACTCCAGTGCCATTGCATACCAATAAGATTGAGTTTGTGAAGAAAATATTAAAGAGTTTTTGGTTGTATTAACTATTCTTTCTGAAGAAATTATAGTTAGAATAGAAATTAAAGAGATAATCAATATAACCAAAATTAAAGCACTACCCTTTGTATTTTTCATTTTAAAATGCAACTAAGTAATTTCTTTCTATTAAACCTATGTCTTTAATTTGAATTGAAAGTTTCAATGATTCAGGTAATCCATTATTGTCTGTCCACGGGGTATTAGGCCACTCTATAAACCAATCTAGATTTTTTCCAAATACTAAATCTAGAGATTCAATATTCGTAAGCAATGTATCTTCTATAAGGTTAGTATCTTCAGAGAGATCACCATGACTATATTCAACCCTCTTAATGTTGTTTTCTTCAAAAATATACTCTATATACCTAATAGAACCTATTCCTTCTATTTTAGAACGATTGATTACTGTAAAACTAAGAAAACTTCCTTCTAATCCAGGATTATTTCCATAAAAGGAATGTTCTAGTCTATTTCCTCTGGTGTCTCTATTAAGTCTATTTATGCTTTGAAATAAGTCTCTCTTTAGAATTTCGTTAAATTTAACTAGATTATTTAAATGATCACTTTTTTCTTGGCTTTTTAAATTAAAATTAATTGAATTATTTAATCCTGAGAATGACAGAATGCCTATCAAACCAATAAGACCAACTACTACTAGTATTTCTATAAGAGAAAAGCCTTTAGACATCAATTTAATACTCTAAAAGAATTTAGTTCGTATAATTTTCGTTTATTCTCGGAATCGAAGACTTTTACCTTTATTTGTACTGATTTATTATCTTGAGAGATTATTTCTCTTTTCCAAAGAAATTCTTTATTGCCTTGCTTTACGTTTCCAGTTGCATTTAGCAACTCTTCTTCAAATAAATAACTAGAAACCATTATGTTTTCAGCAACAAATTGAGAGAGAACTTTCTCTTCTAAATGAATTAGAGTTTTAGAATTGGCAGTGAATATCTGCATTGAAATGCCCATAATCAGGGCTAATAGGCCTATAGCTACTAAAATTTCTATTAAAGTAAAGCCTTGCTGATTCTTAATTTTCATCCCAATTGCCGATGTCAGAGTTTAGATTTTCGCCGCCCTCTTCGCCATCTGCACCAAAGGAAAAAATATCATAAACTCCATTATCTCCAGGACTTAAATATTGATAATCATTACCCCATGGGTCTTTTGGTAGTCTTTTTATATAAACGTTAGAAAAGGTATTGTTGCTATCAAGAGGTTTAACTAAGACGTTTAGTCCTTGATCTGTTGTTGGGTAGTTATAATTATCTAATCTATACATTTCTAATGCATTTTCTATTATCGCTATATCAGCTTTTGCTTTTTCTACTCTAGCTTTATCTTGGCTTGGCAATACATTCACCACAACTAAAGTAGTTAATAAGCCTATTATCAATAAGACAACCAATATCTCAATTAAGCTAAATCCTTGTATATTTTTATCTTTTTTATTCATGTTTAATTAATCAATGATAAATTATTCATCTGTATTAAGGGCAATAAAATAGCTATTATTATTGTAGCTACAGCTCCACCCATAATTACTACTATAATTGGTTCTAAAATACTTATCATTATTTTAGATGATTGCTGAAACTCTTGATCTAGATAATCTGCAGTTTTTGATAACATTTCTTCTAACTCACCACCTCTTTCTCCACTGGCTACCATTTGAATTACCAAAGATGGTATAAACTCAATTCCCTTTAAAGCTTCAGCAAAAGAAGTTCCTTCTTCTACCTTAGATAAGTTTGAAGAGAATTCTTCTTTTAAGTATGCATTGGCAATAGTTTCAGTTGAAATACTAATTGAGTCCAAAACACCTATACCTCCGTTTCTTAATAAACTCATAGAGTTTAAAAATCTTGAAACATCAGCTTGTATTAAAAGGTTATTAAAATAAGGGATTATTAATAATGTTTTATCTATAAATTTAGTAAAACTATTTTGATGATAGATCCTAAAATACAAAAATATCGACATAGTAATAATCAAAAAAGATAGAAAGTAATAACTAGAGATAAAATTTGATATAGAAATAAGGGCTATAGTTAAAAATGGTAGTTCTTGATTAGATGTTGAAAATTGATTAACTATATTAGGAACAACAAGAATTAATAATAATGAAATTATGGATAAGGCAACTATTGATAACACTAGAGGGTAGACTAAAGCTCCTAAGACTTCATTTTTAATTTTCTCCTTTCTTTCAAGGTAATTTGACAGGCTTTCTAATGAAGAAGATAGATTTCCAGAACTTTCTCCAGCTTGGATCAAAGAAATAAATAATCTACTAA
>CACOMS010000002.1 GCA_902628375.1 uncultured SAR86 cluster bacterium
TGGTATTACTTAAGCATGGAGGGTCTGAAATTACAAAGCTTATTCATCCAAACGCTGTTGTTTCCATTAAATTAAGAAAAAAGGCCGTAGGGTCAAGAGTTGTAGAGTCAATTTGGGGCTTTCTATCAATCTATGCTCTTGTTTTTATAATAGTACTATTGCTTTTACTCTCTCAAGGCAATGACTTCTTGACTTCTTTTTCAGCAGTTGGTGCTACTTTGAATAATATGGGCCCAGGTTTAGGGGATGTTTCCCAGAATTATGCTGGGTTGTCAGATATATCTAAATTAGGGCTATGTTTTGCTATGATATTGGGAAGATTAGAGATATTTACACTTTTGGTTATTCTAACACCAGCTTTTTGGAGGAATTAACCTAAAAATGTTAAAAAAAGCAGGTTTTTTTACGTTTTTTAGTCTGTTTTCTCGTCTTTCCCTCACTTTTCTACATCTTTTAGGCATAATTTTGGGGAATTTTATGTATTTTATGCCTAATAAAGCAAAAAAAGTGACTCAAACTAACATTTTATTAGCCTTTTCCGATGAAAATAATAAATTTAAGCATGATTTAATAAAAAAAAGCTTAATTGAGTCTTCTAAGACTTTGCTAGAAACTCCAAGAGTCTGGTATTTAAACAATAAGAACTTAGAAGTGGACTTTCAGGTTGAAAATGAGCATTTGATTAAAGAAAGTTTAGACAGGAATAAGGGGGTTATAGTATTTACCCCTCACCTAGGCAATGTAGAAGTTATAGTTAATTTTCTTGGTTCTAGACATAGCGCAGTAATACCTTACAAATTATCTGAGATAGACTATGTTGATGAATTTATAAAATCATCTAGAGAATCGATTGGTGCAAAAATGGTGCCTACTTCAATTTCAGGAGTACGAACTGCTCTTATAGAATTAAGAAAATCAAAATTAATTACTATAGCTAGCGACCAAGTGCCTATAAATAAAAAATCTGGATTAATATCTAATTTTTTTGGTGTGCCTTCCCTATCTACAACTTTAGTTCACTCTCTGGCTTCAAAAGTTGACTGTCCTGTTCATACCTTAACTTGTTTAAGGAAGAGCAATGGAATATTTCAAATGATCTATAGCGAAGAGCTGAAAGATTTTGGCAGGCTTAGCCAGCAAGAGGGCGTGGACATTATGAATAAAGAGTTAGAAAAATGTATAATGAACGCTCCTGAGCAGTATGCTTGGGAATATAAAAAATATAAACACTCAACACAAGATGACCTTTATAAATAGTACTTCAGCGATAGTAAGTGCTTACTAATGTAGATAGAGAAAGATAAATGGCTGCAAAAACTATGGAAGAGTTAGTCTCTCTTTGCAAAAGAAGAGGCTTTATTTTTCAGACAAATGAAATATACGGTGGCCTTCAGGGACTTTTTGATTACGGCCCTTTGGGAGTGGAACTAAAAAATAATTTAAAGCAAGCCTGGTGGAGTTCTATGGTCTATGAAAGGGACGATGTAGAAGGTTTAGACTCATCAATACTTACTAATCCAGAAGTCCTAAAACAATCAGGTCATGAAGATACGTTTTCCGACCCATTAGTAGACTGCAGAGATTGTAATGCAAGGTGGAGAGCCGATCATTTAGAAGATAACAAATGCCCTTCTTGTGGCTCTGAGAACTTAACTGAGCCTAGGCCATTTAATTTAATGTTTAAAACCTCTGTCGGCCCAGTTGATGATGGCTCATCTTTTGCATACTTAAGGCCTGAAACTGCGCAACAAATATTTACTAATTTCAAGAATGTAATTGATTCCACCTCAAGAAGCCTGCCTTTTGGTATAGCCCAAATTGGAAAGGCCTTCAGAAACGAAGTGACTCCAAGAAATTTTATTTTTAGAGTTAGAGAGTTTGAGCAAATGGAACTAGAATTTTTTGTGGAAAAGGGCTCAGATGAAAAATGGCATGATTTTTGGGTTAAATCTAGGGTTGATTGGTGGAAAGACCAAGGTGTCAGCGAAAGCAGCCTAGAATTGCTCCACGTTCCAAAAGAAGAGCTATCCCATTACTCTAAAGCAACTGTCGATATAATGTATAAGTTTCCTCATGGGCTTGAAGAGCTTGAAGGGGTTGCAAATAGAACGGATTTCGATCTTGGTTCACACTCAAAGAATCAGAAAGACTTAAAAATCACTGCAAAAGTACGAGAAAATAAAACATCTAATTCAAAACTAGCAGTTCAAAACAGAGAAACAAATGAATGGGCTGTACCTTTTGTTATAGAGCCTTCGGCTGGAGTGGATAGGGGTGTATTAGCAGTTCTTAATGAGGCATATAACGTCGAGGGTCTTGGGGAAGGCAAGCAAAGAACGGTTCTTTCTCTTAAACCACACCTTTCACCGATTAAAGCTGCCGTTATACCTTTAAAGAAAAATAATGAAGAATTGGTTAATTTAGCTTATAAAATTAAAAATCAACTCCAAGGGCTCAGACTAGGAAGGGTTCTGGTTGAAAATTCTGGAAATATAGGAAAAAGCTATAGAAGGCATGATGAAGTAGGTACGCCAATATGTATAACTGTCGATTTTCAAACTTTAGAAGACGGAACGGTGACCATAAGAGATAGAGATACTATGGAGCAAGAAAGAAAAGATATAGCAGACTTAGCTCAACTTTTAAAAGAAAAGCTGCTAGCGTGACCCTGAACAAATATATAGTTCTTGATAGAGACGGGGTAATTAATGAGGACCTCTGGGGCTATGTAACTTCCCCAGATGAATTTAAATTTATTGATAATAGTCTAGATGCAATTAAGCTTCTTAATAACTGCGGTTATAAAATCACCATCGCAACTAATCAGGCTTGTATAAATAAAGGGATAATTTCTGAAAAGGAACTCAACTTGGTTCATGACTTTATGACGGAAAAAGTAAGGGCCCATGGAGGAGATATTGAATATATTGCTTTTTGCCCTCATGCGCCTGAAGAAAGGTGCTCTTGCAGAAAACCAGAAGTAGGTCTATTACAAAAAACTGAAGAGGAATTAAGTGTAAGTCTTGAGGGGTCTTTTTTTGTCGGAGATAAGGAGTCTGACATAGAGTGTGCAAAAAACTTTGGTTGCAGACCTCTATTAGTCAAGACAGGTTATGGAGAAATTTCGCTGGATTCAAGTACACTTCCAGAAGTTGAAGGGGTTTTTGAAAATTTATTTGAAGCTGCAAAGTACATAGAACAGAGTACTTAAATGTATTTAAGGTCACTACTCTTTTATATTCTTTATGTAATATCGGGTCTTGCTGTAGGTTCTATCGTTTGCCTGATCTCTTTATTCCTTCCGGTAAGAAATAGGCTAAAAGTAGCCTCTCTTTGGCCAAGGTTTGCAAGCTGGTGCCTTACCAGAATTTGCAAGATTGAAATAGAAATAGAGGGAAAAGAAAATATTCCAGATGCCCCTTTTGTTTTAATTTCTAACCATCAAAGTTCATGGGAAGCATACTTCTTTCAGTATTTCTTTTTTCCAGTTACCACTCTTCTTAAGAGAGAGCTTTTGATTATCCCCATTTGGGGCTGGGCATTAGCTTTTTTAAAGCCCATACATATAAATAGGAAGAAGCCAAAAAAAGCATTATTAAAGTTCATGGAGGAGGGCCAAAAAAAATTAAGAGATGGGTTTATACTCTTAAGCTTTCCTGAGGGAACTCGAATGGCGCCGGGAGAAATTGGAGAGTATGCTAGAAGCGCATTTGAATTAGCAAAAAAAAGCAAAGTGCCTTTGTTGCCTGTGGTTCATAATGCGGGGAGTCATTGGGAAGCACATAAATTTTTAAAACGGCCTGGCAAGATCTCTTTAGTTATAGGTGAAAAAATAATAATAGAAGATTCTTCTTCTCAATCAAAGGAAGTTGAAAATTGGTCTAGGGATGTGTTGTCAAATATAAAAGGATTAAACGTCTAAGTTGACAGCATATTTAGCATTCTCATCTATAAAGATTTTTCTTGGCTCTACATCATCTCCCATTAAAGAATTGAAAAGCTCGTCTGCCCTTTGAGCGTCTTGTAAGGCGATCTGGCCTAACCTTCTTGCATTAGGGTCCATGGTCGTATCTGATAGTTGTGCTGCCGTCATTTCTCCTAGACCTTTATATCTTGATATTGTGAACGATTTTTCAGCTGCCTTTAGCATCTGCTCAAGTGCTTTCCCAAAATCAGATGCAGGATACTGATTTCCATTAAGGTCAAAGTGGCTGTCCTTATTAAGCAGAGAAGAAAGGTCGTCTCCAAACGCACACATATCCTTATATGTTTTTGATCTAAAAAATGAAGGAGGTAAATTCCAACTAGTAGACGAGCCATGCTGATCAAAGGTCACTATTGGCTCATAGATTCCTTGATCAGTATTTTTTTGGATGGAAACTTTCCAGTTTTGCCCGGCCTTGCTTTCTTCATTAAGAATTTTTTGTAATTTTTTTGCCCAATCATTAACAGCTTTTTCTTTCTTAAGACCGTCAAGGAGAGGGGTGTAAATTAATTTATTTAATAAAGCCTCGGGATACTTAGATGCTATCGAATTTATTGATTTTTGAACTTTATCAAACTGCTCTATTAATTTAGCTAGGGCAGCTCCTCCTATAGATTCTCCTTTTTTATTTAAGACAAGCTTTGTTTCATCTAAAACTTCTTCTAATAAAGCCCCCCTCAAAGACCCCTCGTCTTTTACATAAAATTCCTGCTTTCCTTTTTTTAACTTGTATAAAGGGGGTTGTGCAATATATATGTAGCCCTTCTCTATTAACTCTCTCATTTGCCTATAAAAGAAAGTCAATAACAAAGTCCTTATATGCGATCCATCTACGTCTGCATCCGTCATTATGATTACCTTGTGATATCTAAGCTTCTCTATTGACCAGTCTTCTCCAATTCCACACCCTAATGCGGTTATGATATTTCTAATCTCTTCAGATGAAAGAACTTTATCTATGCGAGCTTTTTCTACATTTAGTATTTTTCCTCTAAGAGGCAAAATGGCTTGGAACTGACTGTCTCTTCCCATTTTGGCTGTACCTCCAGCCGACTCTCCCTCTACAAAATAAATTTCCGACTTACTTGCGTCTTTTTCCCTGCAATCATGAAGTTTCCCTGGAAGGCCTCCTCCTTCGAACGCGCCCTTTCTTCTAGTAAGCTCTCTTGCCTGCCTGGCCGCTTCTCTTGCTCTTGCCGCTTCTATTATTTTTGTGGCAATTAATTTTGCTTCGTTTGGATTCTCTAAAAGATACCCAGATAGAGCTTTGTAAGTTTCTTGCTCGACTATAGGTTTTACTTCTGACGAGACAAGTTTGTCTTTTGTTTGGGAGGAGAATTTAGGGTCAGGAACTTTTACTGAAATGACAGCCACCAGCCCTTCCCTTGCATCATCTCCAGAGGTGTTAATTTTTTCTTTTGACATCAGGCCTTCTTTTTCCATGTATTTATTCAAAGACCTTGTAAGGGCTGTTCTAAACCCAACCAAATGAGTTCCTCCGTCTCTTTGTATTATGTTGTTGGTGTAACAATTAACATTTTCTTGATACCCGTCATTCCACTGCAAAGCAACTTCTACAGATATTCCTTCTTTTGATTCTTTAGAGAAATGAAAGATTGAATTTATTGTGGTTCTCTTAGAATTTAAGTATTCAACAAATTCTGCCAAACCCCCTTTGTGTAAAAAGGTTTTTTTCTTTGAGGTTCTTTCGTCCTCAAGGATTATCTCTAATCCTGCATTTAAAAACGAAAGATCTCTGAGTTTTGCAGCTAGAGTGTCATAATCAAAAACTATGTTGCTGAAAGTTTCTTCTGAAGGGGTAATTTGAATTTGTGTTCCAGTTTCTTTAGCTTTTCCTGTCTCTTTTAGTTTTCCTTTAGGATTTCCATCTGAATACTTTTGCTCATATTTCTTTCCTTCTCTATAAATTACTAGGTGCAAGTCTTTGGATAAAGCATTAACAACAGAAACCCCTACTCCGTGCAAGCCCCCAGAAACTTTATAGGAGTTTTCATCAAACTTTCCTCCAGCATGAAGTTTGGTCATTATTACTTCAGCAGCCGAAACTCCTTCTTCCTTGTGTATGTCTACAGGTATTCCCCTACCATTATCTTTTACAAGCACAGTGTCGTCAGAAAGGATTTTTACCTCAATTTTATCGCAGTGTCCTGCAAGAGCTTCGTCTATAGAGTTATCGACTACCTCATAAACCATGTGGTGAAGACCCGTCCCGTCATCAGTATCTCCAATATACATTCCAGGTCTTTTTTTGACTGCCTCTAGCCCCTTTAAAATCTTTATATTAGAAGAATCGTAATTTTCTGAATTACTTTTAATTTTTCCTTTTTTATTAGCGCTCGCTGCTTTTTTCGCTGCGGGCTTTTTTTGTTTGGATGGTTTTTTTGAGGATGCTTCAGTTTTGGTCTTTGGCATTCGTGTATTTTAACTTATTTTTAAATAATTATCTTTTCAAAAGTGTCAGCTATTTTGTCTTTTTTTAAAGAGTTAGAGGCATCAATATCAGTCATTATTATTTGGTTTTTCTGTTTTGGAACTTCCTGAAGAAATAGCTTTAAGTTTTCATGGTCAAGTTCAGAAGTAAGGTCGTCTATAAGTAGTATAGATCCTGGGCAATTTAATGAATCAAAAAAATCATTTATACTCAAAAATGTCAATAAAATCAATAACTTCTGTTGTCCCCTAGAAAGAACACCTTTAGATTTTTTATTGTGTAAATAAAAATTAAAATCAAATTTATGAGGTCCTAGCTGGGTGTAGCCAAGAGCTCTATCTTTTTCATAGTTTTCATGCAGAGCCTCGCTAAATTTCTTAGATGAAGGCCACCCTCTCTGAAACTTTAAATTCAGGCCTTTGTAAAAATCTAGGCTCCTTTTAGGAACCACCTCTTTTGCTACGCTTTTTTTAAATAAATCAAATGTTTCTTTTTGTACTTCAGATAGCTTTTGCCCTGATTCAACCAGTTGATTTGTCCATATATCAAGCTGCCTTTTATCTACTTTTTGTTTTAAAGATTTATTTCTCTGTGAAAGTATTTTTGTATATTCAGAAAAGTGTCTTTTTGCTTCATGTTTCACGTGAAACATTAATCTATAGAAAAAATCCCTTCTTATTTCAGGATCTCCATCTATCAGCTTGAGTTGTTTATTTAATATAACTACTGGCAGTTCTAGATCTTCTTTTTTTAAAGCCTCTGCCTTCAGTTTATTTTCTACCCTTTTTCCTGTTTCTTTTTTTAGTGATCTTATAAATTCTTGATGCCTCAACGAACCAGACACGCCCAAGACAAATGCTTTTTTCCCTTCCCTGGTACAGTCTGATAGGTCTTTAGACCTTAGTGACTTATTTGTATGAAGTAAATTTATTGCCTCAAGTATTGAGGTTTTACCTGAACCATTTTTTCCGAAGATAATTGTATGATTCTCTTTAAATTCTAATTTTGTGTTTTTAAAAAGTCTGAAGTTATCTAAATAAAGAGATTCCAGGGGCATCTTAAAGCCTCATGGGCATGATGACATATGTTTCTGAATGGTTCTCTGGGTCGTTTACTAAGCAGCTGCTTTCTTCTCCAAAAAAACTTAGAAGTACATCATCAGAGTCTATTGCACCCAGAACGTCTAAGAGATAGCCAATATTAAAGCCTATTTCCATAGAGGGCCCAGTGTATTTAACAGATAGGTCTTCTTCAGCTAATTCTTGTTCTGGGTTATTTGCCATAAGCTTTAAGCTATTTTCAGCCAAAATAAGCCTAACTCCTCTATATTTCTCATTTGAAAGAACAGAGGCCCTAGAAAGTGCAGATTGAAAATCTTCTTTTGATAATAACATTTCATTTGGTGGGCCTTGAGGGAAGACTCTTTCATAGTCAGGAAATTTTCCATCTATCAATTTAGAAGAAAAATCTAGCCCTTTATCTTTTATCCTTAAACTTGAGCTTCCGATACTTAATTCTATTGATTCGTCCTCGTCTTTAAGTATTTTTGCTAGCTCTGTAACAGCCTTTCTAGGCAGTATATTCCTTATTATTTCATCCTCTTTAAGTTCTATTTGATTTGATGCTGAGGCAAGCCTGTGTCCATCAGTTGCAACAGCCACTAAATTTCCATCGTTTATCTCTAAAAGAAGCCCATTTAAATAATACCTAACATCTTGTGTTGCCATACAAAACTGTGTCTTGTTAAAAAGCCTTTTAAGCGAGGAAGAGCTTATTTTTAGGGCCTTTTCATGCTCCCCGACTTCTAATTCTGGAAAGTCAGCCGCCGATAGGGTTGCAAAATCCGCATGAAAATTCCTAGACTTAACTGTTAATTTTCCCTGGTTTACACTAAATTCCAAATCTTCATTAGCAGGAAGCATTCTGCATAACTCTGACATTTTCCTTGCTGAAACAGTTGTTTCTCCCTCTTCTTCTACTTTTGAGACCTTGGATGCTGATTTTATTTGGATTTCAAGGTCTGTAGCTGTTATTTCCACCAAAGAATTCTCTGCTTTTATTCTTAAGTTGGCTAAAATAGGTATTGTTTGCCTTCTTTCTGCTATGGCTGCTCCCATCTGCAAAATGTCTACTATCTGTTCTTTTTTTGCTATGAATTTCATTTATTTATATTGTAAGCGCTCTTATCAAGTTTTTATAGTCTTCTTCTATATCATTGTTAAAAGCCCTTAATTCCTTAATTTTTTTACAGGCATGTAGCACTGTAGAATGGTCCCTACCTCCAAATGAGTCACCGATTTCTGGCAATGAGTGGTTTGTTAGCTCTTTAGCCAAAAACATAGACATTTGTCTAGGTCTTGCAACAGAGCGACTTCTTCTTTTAGAAAGCAAATCGCTTAGCCTTATGTTGTAATATTCTGCTACTGTTCTTTGAATATTATCTACACTAACTTGTCTTGCTTGAATGGCCAATAAGTCCTTTAGAGAGTCTTTAATTAGCGCTGTATCTATAGGCCTTCCAGTGAAGTTAGAATTAGCAACAACTCTCTTTAGAGCCCCCTCTAGCTCTCTTACGTTGGACCTTACCTTTTGTGCAATAAAAAAGGCGCTCTCTTCATTTATTGGAGATTTTAGTTGCTCTGCTTTTGCCAATAAAATTGCTACTCTGGTTTCTAGTTCAGGTGGGTCTATAACTACTGGAAGCCCCCATCCAAGCCTTGATTTCAGTCTATCTTCTAGGCCGTCTATTTCTTTGGGATACCTATCACAAGTTAAAACCATTTGGCTTCCTCTTTCCAGAAGAGAGTTAAAGGTATGAAACAGCTCTTCTTGAGATTGGTTTTTTCCTGCAAAAAACTGGATGTCGTCTATTAACAGAGCATCCAAAGATCTATAATACTGCTTAAATTCACTAGCTGCGCCCAATTGTATCGATTTTACCATATCACTCACGAACTTCTCAGAATGTATATAAGCTATCTTTTTTTCTGGGTTTTGCTGTTTAATTAAGTTCCCTACTGCGTGCATTAAATGAGTTTTTCCCAAACCCACTCCTCCATATATAAAAAGCGGGTTGTAAGAGTTTTGAAGTCCTGAAGCCACCTGTTTTGATGCTGCTAGGGCTATGTGGTTGGACTTTCCTTCTACAAATGTACTAAATGTAAAGTCAGGTATTAGGTTTGTTTCTTCATCTTGAGTTGTTTTAGTTGGGTTTTTTGGTGATTGGGTGTTATTTGTTATTGGCCTTGGTCTTTCTTCAAAAGAACCATCTTCAAATACCTCAAAGTTTAGATTTAACTCTATATTGCTTGTAATTGCAGAAATTCTATCTTTGATTGACTCCCCATAGTTCTCTTCTACCCAATCTAAAATAAATTTATTTGGGGCTAAAATAGAATATGATTTAGGTGAAGTACCTACGTTTTCCCTTAGCAAAAGTGGAGAAATCCAGGTAGAATACTCCTCTAAAGGAAGGTCTCTCTCTAGGGTTTTTTTGCATTCGTTCCAGAAAAACAACTCACTCATAAGGCCTATAATACAAGGTTTTTAGAAAGTTATCCACAGAATAACCACAATTTAAAGTTGTGGATAACTTGTTAATAATCTGTTTTTTTTTATTTTCCTTGTACATTTCTATCAAAAACCCTATTATGCCGTGCCAGATTAAAGGAAAAGGCATGAAAAGAACTTATCAACCAAGTAAAATTAAAAGGGCCAGAACCCATGGTTTTAGGGCCAGAAACTCCACTGTGGGCGGAAAAAGAGTTTTAAGTAACAGAAGAAAAAAAGGCAGAAAGTCTCTAACTGTTTAAATTATGCCTTTAAAAAGGGGCCTTACCCTCCAAAAAAAGGTTTGTTTCGATAAAGTTTTCAAAGGGCCTGAACTAAAACTAAGGTCGGGTGCTGTTTTAATATTAGGAAGAAAGAATAAAATGACCTATCCCAGGTTGGGGGTTTCAGTTAAAAAAAGTGACTTTTCTCTTGCTGTAGATAGAAATAAAATAAAAAGAATGGTTAAGAGCTCTTTTTCAAACTCTCTTCAAGACCTCCCTTGTTTTGATTTTGTTGTTCTAGTTAATAAGGGTGGCACGGAAGAGGTTAAGAGGGATTGTGAATTAATCTTTAAAAAGGTTTTATCAGCTTAAAATGAGAACATTATTTATATTGCCAATCAAACTTTACCAGTTGGTGATTAGTCCTCTTTTGGGTCCATCTTGTGGCCACACGCCTACTTGCTCTAATTACGCCATTGAGGCAATTAAAGTGCATGGTGTTCTAAAGGGAGGGTGGCTTTCCATAAAAAGAATAATTAGGTGTAACCCTTGGTGGGGAACGAGCGGTTTAGACCCAGTGCCGGAGAAAAAAAATGGATCTAACTAGGGTCGCTCTTATTGGAACTATTGTGGTGGTTTCCTACTACCTTCTTCTTCAATTCTCTGGCCTAGAAACAACCTTAGAAAATAAAAACCCTACTGAAGAAAAAACTATACAATATAATGCTTCTGTTGATAGTGAGCGCTCACTTTCTGAGCTTCCTATCTCTCCTCAATCTGCGCCTTTAGAGCCCCTTTCTTCTGATCCGGTGGAGCAGAGCCCTGGGTCTTTTTGGTTAGCTGGTAACGACCTTGTTGATTTGGTTATAGACAAAGAAAGTGGTGCCATAATTCAAGCTCAACTTAAGGAAATCTTTACAGAGCTTGGGGGTGATGAAAGTGTAAAAATTTTAGGTTATGAGGGCCAAGACTCTTATTATGCTAATTCAGGTTTTTATAACTCTTCTGGTTTTATTAACCCAAAATTCTACGAACAAAAAATTGTTGAAACAGAAGACGGACAAACTCAATTTATTTATTTAGGTGAATCTAATAATTATTTATTAAAAAAAATAATAACCTCAAAAAGAGGTAAATATTTTTTTGAGATAGAAGACTTTATATCGGCTAAATCCCCTGGGGCCGAAGGTGTGTCCTCATACTCCAGAATAACAAGGTTTGGTGGGATTGTTCCTTCAGGTCAGTTTAATTACTCTCATCAAGGGCCTGTATTTTCCACGGAACAAGAAAAGTTTCAAAAATTTGATTTTGATGACCTTGGTGAAGAGGTTTTTCTTGAGGAATCAAGCGCGGGTTGGTTTGGTGTCCTGCAGCCTTACTTTATGTCGGCCTGGGTGCCTGACCAGACAAAAAGACACACATACCAAGGAAAAGAGGCTCAGACAGGGGCTGCCTTACAAAAAGGGGTTGTTTTAACTGCTGCTGGGCAAAAAACAGCCCTTAATAATGGTTTTTTTACCAACAAATCCACTTTTTTCGTTGGTCCTAGGCTTACAAACCAATTAAAAGAGGTTCAGGAAGACCTTAGGTTGGTTGTAGATTACGGGTTTTTGTGGTGGATAGCCCAACCTATGTACCTGGTTATGGAGTGGTTTCATGGGTTTTTTAACAACTGGGGGATGGCTATTATTTTTCTCACCCTAGTTACAAAAGCTATTTTGTGGCCCCTTACAGCCAATCAATATAGGTCTATGGGAGATATGAGACGAATAGCGCCTCAAATGCAGGCTGTGCAGGCCAAATACCCAAACCCCGAGGACAGAACAAAGATGAGCCAAGAAATGATGGCTCTTTATAAAAAAGAGGGGGTGAATCCTCTTTCATCATGCCTTCCTTTGCTACTACAAATGCCCTTCTTTATAGCTGTATATTGGGTATTAATGGAGTCTGTAGAGCTTAGGCATGCTCCTTTTTATGGATGGATTGTTGATTTAACAGCCAGAGACCCTTATTTCGTCCTTGCTATCATAAATGGTCTTTTAATGTGGTACACACAAAAGTTAACACCCACTCCGCCTAGTAATGACCCTGTACAAGCAAATATGATGAAGTTTATGCCTGTTATTTTCGCACTTCTTTTTGCTTTCTTTCCTGCTGGGTTTGTTCTGTATTTCACTGTCAATACGGCTGTCACCATTATTCAGCAGCTGTGGTATACAAACTCCCCTTCAAAGTCTAAATAGCTTTGTTTATGGAAGATACCATTGTGGCCCCGGCTACTCCTTTGGGTAAAGGGGGGGTTTCTGTTGTGAGGGTTTCGGGTGTCGGCGCAAAAGCTTTTGGGGAGGTGGTTTGTGGAAAGCTAAATAGGCCTTGGGTTTTTAAAAAGTGCCAGATAAAAAACAAAAAAGGTGTTGTGGTGGATTCTGGTTTGGTTGTTTTGTTTGAGTCTCCAAAGTCATATACAGGCGAAGATGTTGTTGAAGTCCACTGTCACGGCTCTCCTGTTGTTGTTGATTTGGTTGTTGAGTCTTTTTTAAGTGCAGGTTGTCGTCTTGCTGAACCTGGGGAGTTTACCAAGAGGGCGTACCTAAATGAAAAAATAGACATGACACAGGCGGAGGCGGTCTCTGATCTAATTGCGTCGGAAACAGAAGAGGCGGCGCGCGCTGCTCACAACTCTTTAGTTGGTGAGTTTTCTAAACTTGTTAATGGTGTTATAGATAGGGTTGTGTCTGTTCGTGTTTTAGTTGAATCATCTATAGATTTTTCAGATGAAGATGGTGTTGTTTTTGACAAGGAGGCCCGATCCTCTCTGATTCCATCTATTCAGAAAGAGGTAGACTCCCTTGAGTTTTTGGTTGAGAGCTCTAAGGAAGGGGCAAGGCTCAGAGAGGGTATAAAGATATCTTTAATAGGTCCTCCAAATAGCGGTAAATCGACCCTCTTAAACCTCCTTAGTAAAGAGGATGTTGCTATCGTTTCAGATATGCCTGGCACCACAAGAGATGTTTTAAGGGTTAAGCTGAATCTCGGAGGCATACTTTGCGAGTTTTCAGACACTGCGGGAATAAGAGACTCTAGCTCTGACCCTATAGAGAAAGAGGGGATGAAAAGAGCAGCCAAAGAGGCAGGTTTATCTGACTTAATACTTTTAATCTCTAGTCCTAATGAGGGTGTTGACTTTGACACTAAAGGGGTTCCTTTTTTGAGGGTTGTAAACAAAGTTGACTTAATTGACTCTAAAGAGATTCCTGGTGTCTATATTTCCTCTCTGACCGGAGAAGGCATAGAGGATCTTAAGGCTTCTATTTTAAATTCTGTTGGGTTTTCTGGTGGTGTTGAGGTGCCTGTATTGGCCAGAAGAAGGCATGTTTTTTATTTGGAGAAAGCCCTTAAAAATCTCAAAAGGTCGGTGGACCTCGCTAATGAAGGGGCGGGGTTAGAGTTGATTGCTGAGGAGCTTGTCTCAGCACACTCTGAACTTGGCAATATAGCCAAGCCTATGTCTTCAGACGACTTGCTGGGAGAAATATTTTCTGAGTTCTGTATTGGAAAGTAAAACTTGTGTGTAAGTTTTTTTAAGTTGTTTATGTTTTTTTGGGTTAAGTTTTATCCCCTTTTTATATTTCTTTATAAGAAGGTTTTTTAGATATTATCGGCATGCTTTTCATCTCTTTAAGTATCTGTTTCTTTAGAAGAATTGTTAGTTTTCCACAGAAAACCTCTTCCCCTATAAAAACAACTAAAATATATATCTATATATAATAATATTAATAAATAGTTATTAGGGTTGTGAATAAAGAAATAAATATAGATCTTTTAGTTATAGGTGGGGGACATGCTGGAGTGGAAGCAGCAGCAGCTGGCTCACGAATGGGGGTGGACACACTTCTGGTAACGCATAAAAAATCAAGCATAGGACAGATGTCATGTAATCCCGCTATAGGGGGAATAGGAAAGAGTCATTTGGCTAAAGAGGTAGATGCTTTAGGTGGTCTTATGGCAAAGGCAGCAGATTTTTCAGGAATACACTTTAGGGTTTTGAATTCGACAAAAGGTCAAGCAGTTAGAGCAACTAGAGCACAAACAGATAGAGATCTTTATAAAAAATCCATACAAGATCTACTTAACAAAGAGAACAACTTGGAGGTTTTAGAGGGGTCGGTTGAGGACATAATAATTAAAGGTGGCGAGGTTAAGGGCGTGGAGCTAGATTCAGGAACAACCATAAAAGCAAAAAGAGTCATCTTAACCACAGGAACTTTCTTGGGAGGAGTAATGCACACCGGAGAACACCAAGAGTCAGGAGGAAGGATTGGAGATCCTGCTAGCAACAAACTAGCAAAAAAACTAAGGGCATTAGATTTACCTGTAGGCAGACTAAAGACCGGAACCCCACCCAGACTTGATGGAGAGACATTAAACTGGGACGCATTTGAAGAACAGCCAGGAGATACCCCAACACCTGTCTTTTCTTATACACAAACAGCAGCAGACCACCCTAGACAGATAAAATGTTACATAACAAGAACCAACAAAGAGACACATAAAATAATAGAGAGTTCTCTCGGAAGATCACCTTTGTTTAGTGGCGCCATAGAAGGAGTGGGCCCCAGATACTGTCCTTCAATCGAAGACAAAGTAACTAGGTTCGCAGATAAATTATCACACCAAATTTTTATAGAGCCCGAAGGGCTCAACACAAACCTTATATATCCAAACGGAATCTCTACAAGCCTACCAAAAGACACACAAGAAGACTTTGTAAGAACAATAAAAGGGTTTGAAGAAGCAAAAATTAACCAATATGGCTATGCCATTGAGTATGACTTCTTTGATCCAAGAGGGTTAAAACACAGCCTAGAAACAAAAAAAGTTAGCGGACTGTTTTTTGCTGGTCAAATAAACGGAACAACCGGCTATGAAGAAGCTGCTGCCCAAGGGATTCTAGCTGGTATAAATGCAGCCTTGTCGCTACAAGGAAAAAAAGAATGGATACCGGGCAGGCACGAAGCCTACATTGGAGTTCTGGTGGACGACCTTGTGTCTTTGGGGACAAAAGAACCGTATAGAATGTTCACAAGCAGAGCAGAATACAGATTAATTCTAAGAGAGGACAACGCGGACATCAGGTTATCACCTGTGGGAAGAAAGTTAGGACTAGTAAATGACAAACTGTGGGAGGTCTATAAGGAGAAAACCCTGTCTTCTGAAAAAGAAACACAAAGGCTAAAAAAAATAGTTTTGCTGCCGGAGTCGAAAGAAGCCAAAGCCATAGAAAAAAGCACAGGAGAAAAAATACATTCAGCCAAAACTTGCTATGAGTTATTAAAAAGACCAAACATAAACTACAAAGACCTCCCTATAGACGACAGGCTAAAAAACAACACAGCAATTGACCAGATAGAAGCAGAAATAAAGTACACAGGGTACATAAAGAGACAAAAACAAGAAATAGAGAGACTACAAAAATCAGAAAATACCACCATTCCAAACTCCATAGACTTTATGAAAGTGGTGGGTTTGTCTAACGAAGTAAAACAAAAACTATCTGAAGCCAGACCACAAACAATAGCCAGGGCATCAAGACTGCCTGGAGTAACACCCGCAGCAATATCACTTTTGTTGGTACACTTAAAGAAAACCAAAAAAGCATCTTGAGAGACAAACAAAAAATAAAAAAATACAAAGACCTTTTGTTGCAAGAAAATCAGAAACAAAACCTGATATCAAGAAAACAAGAAAATAATATAGATAACCACATAAAAGACTGCCTTTCTATTTCCTCACACCTCTCTTCTAACATAATGGATCTG
The DNA here is from genome assembly GCA_902628375.1 of uncultured SAR86 cluster bacterium. Lineage (GTDB taxonomy): Bacteria > Pseudomonadota > Gammaproteobacteria > Magnimaribacterales > Magnimaribacteraceae > CACOMS01. Next base: position 16,030 of record CACOMS010000002.1, read on the forward strand.
GGTACAGGAGGAGGACTTCCGGGCATTCCTCTGGCAATAGAAGAGCCAAGAAAAAAGATATATTTAGTGGAAGCAAGCCAAAAAAAATGCTCGTTTCTCCTTCACACCAAAAACCTACTGGGCCTAGAAAACCTACATGTGATCAACAAAAGAGGAGAGGACCTTCACTTAAAGGATTTTGCTGAAGACATGGATATTGTAACCAGGGCGTTCGGAACAGCCGAAAAAACAATAAAGACAACAAAAAAACTTCTTGAAAACCCCAATAATCAACTGAAGCTGATGAAGACAGAAGGGGTCTTGAAAGAAGAAAAAATACCCAAAGGATACGAGGTAAAAAAAATAGAAGATCTTGACTCAAAGGATAAGTACAAGAGGAGAATCTTGGTTACAATAGGTCTTCAAGAAGATGCATAAGATAGTAGTAGCAAACCAAAAAGGAGGAGTGGGAAAAACCACCACCGCCGTCAACCTATCAGCATCCTTAAGCGCCATGAAAAGAAAGGTCTTGTTGGTAGACTTGGACCCCCAGGCAAATGCAACAACCGGATCGGGTCTTTCAAAGAGCGAGGGAGAGGACGGCACCTATTCCGCATTAATGGGTCTACAAGAAAAGCAAATAAAAAAATCCCCCAACAATTATGACGTAATGACATCTGGACCTGGCCTAATAGAAGCAGAATCGAGGCTTAGGGGGATGGCAGAAAGTGACGGAGCGCTTGGCCGATCTCTAGAGACACATTCACACAAATACGACTATGTAATAATAGACTGCCCACCCTCACTAAACTTACTGACAATAAACGGGCTGAGAGGGGCAGAAAACCTGATGGTTCCCATGCAATGTGAGTATTTTGCCCTTGAGGGGTTGGCGGGCTTGCTAGAAACTGTAGACCAGCTAAACGAATCTACAGGTCACAATCTAGAATTAAAGGCCATAGTCAGAACAATGTATGACCCAAGAAACAAACTTACACAACAAGTAACAAATGAACTGTCACAACACTTTAATGGAGTTCTATACTCAACCGTAATACCTAGAAATGTAAAATTGGCGGAAGCCCCAAGTTTTGGAAGGCCGGTATTGAAACACGAGCCGAATGCCAAGGGCGCCCTGGCCTATCTGGCACTGGCAGGAGAATTGGTGTCTAATATGGAAGATGTTTTTGAAGAGAAGGTAACCAGTGAGTAAAGAAAAATCTTCCCTGGGGAGGGGTCTAGACTCCCTTTTAGGCGAAAGAAAGGAAGCGCCAAAAAATAACACACCTAACGAAATCTCTTTGGACCAATTGACCCCGGGCGAATTTCAGCCAAGAACTAAAATGCACAAAGAAACCCTAGAGGAGCTTGCAGACAGCATAAAAAACCAAGGGGTGTTACAGCCATTATTAGTAAGAGAGAAGGCGTCTGGAAGGTATGAAATTATAGCTGGCGAAAGAAGATGGAGGGCGGCCCAAATTGCAGGGTTAAAATCTGTACCTGTTTCGATAAAGAAAGTAAACAACAACGACGCCGCCAAAATTGCCCTGGTAGAAAACCTACAAAGAGAAGATTTAAACGCAATGGACCAATCAAGAGGCCTTCAAAGGCTGCAAATGGAATTTAATTTGTCTCAAGAAGAGCTGGCAAAATCAATAGGAAAATCTAGATCCGCCGTAACCAACCTACTAAGGCTTTCAAAACTAGACAAAAAGGTACAGGGCTATCTTGAGTCTGGAGAGATAGAAATGGGGCACGCTAGGGCGTTGTTGGGTGTCGACGGAGTTACCCAGGTTGCACTAGCAGAAGAAATAATAAAACAGAGCCTGTCTGTGAGAGAGGCCGAAAAGCTTGTATCAAGAAAAAGAACCACAAAAAAATCAACCCAAAAGACAGCAAAAGACCCCAACATCACTTCTTTGGAAAGGGAGCTCTCCGAAGACCTAGGTGCCGGAGTAAGAATTCAAAGCAACAAGTCTGGAAAAGGAAAGCTAACCATAGAGTTTAAGGGGTTGGGTCAGCTAGAGGGGATATTAGAAAAACTTAGGAAAAAATAACATTTCCTCTTGGATTGAAGTCGTTAGAAACATATAATTGCGTCGGCCGAGAAAGCTAGATGGCAGAAAACACACTAACCCAAGACAAATTTATAGATCACCACCTCCAAAACCTTACCTTTGGTCAGTGTTCTGATGGTAAGTGGAGGTTTGCAGATAAGCACGTAAACATAGGAAAGGACCACAGCGCACACGAGGTTCAAAAAGACTATACTTGCAACCCCAAAGACATGGGCTTCAATGCGATACACGTGGACACCATGGCCATGTCTTTACTTCTCGGAACGCTTTTTTGTTTCTTTTTTTGGAGGGTTGCAAAAAATGCTTCCACAGACAAACCCTCTAAAGTGCAAAATGCAGTAGAGTACTTATTCGACTTTGTTAAAGGTGTCGTCAATGACAACTTTCAAGATAAAAACAATAAACTAGTTGGTCCCCTGTCTTTAACAATAGTTTGTTGGGTCTTTCTTATGAACCTTATGGACCTTCTGCCCGTCGATCTAGTTCCTTGGATAGCTAACGGCTTTCAGTCCTCAGTAGTTTATGGACCAGTCCATTATTTCAAAGTCTTGCCCATAGCAGATGTTAATGCGCCCATGGGAATGGCTTTAGGAATAGTAGTTTTAATACACTATTACAGCATAAAGAAAAAAGGCCTTGGAGGTTTTTTGGGGGAGCTAACACTACAGCCCCTTGGTAAGTGGGCCATGCCATTTAATATGCTAATTGAAATACCCGGCTTCTATGCCAAGCAAATTGCGCTTGGCCTAAGGCTTTATGGAAACCTCTTTGCAGGTGAGATGATTTTTATATTAATAGCGCTATTTTATGGAGCTTTCTTTGATAGCCTTTATGGGGCGGTCTTGGGAGTTTTTGGAGTTTTATTGCATTTAGCTTGGGCTATATTTCATGTACTTATCATAGCCCTTCAGGCATATGTATTTATGATTTTAACGGTTGTGTTTTTAAACCAAGCACACGAAACACATTGATTTTTAACATTTACTTTATAAGGAGAAAAAAATGGAAGGAATAGAGATAGTAGCAGGAGCCCTGATGGTGGGCTTTGGAGCAATTGGCGGCGCCATAGGCGTAGGAATTGTCGGCTCTAAATACATGGAGGGGATTGCAAGACAGCCTGAACTTCAAGGTTATCTTTTAGGGCAGTTCTTTTTCATGATGGCAGTTGTAGACGCATTGCCTATCATTTCTTTGGGGCTGGGCTTATTACAAATATTTGCTTAATAAAACCAAGGACAGAGCATGAATTTTAATTACACATTAATAGGACAGTTAATAGCATTTATTCTGTTTGTGTGGTTTTGCATGAGGTTTATTTGGCCACAACTTCTTGAAATCCTAGAAACCAGAGAAAAAGAAATCAGCGATGGGCTTGAAGCTGCAAGCAGAGGGAAGAGAGAACTAGAAGAGGCAGGAGTAAAAAAAGAAGAGATACTTGATGGAGCAAAAAAAGAAGCCGCTGACCTAGTAAATCAAGCATCACAAAGGGCCAATCAACTAGTAGAGGAGGCAAAAACCTCTGCTCAAGAAGAGGCTGAAAGAATAAAGGTAGCTGCCCAGAAGGATGTAGATCAGGCCGCAAAAAAAGCCAGAGAAGAGCTAAGGTCGGAACTGGCAGTTTTGGCAGTTGCAGGGGCAGAAAAAATTCTGGGGTCAGAGGTAGACCAAGAAAAGAATGCTGATTTAATCGACCAAATTTCTAAGGAGATGTAGTTGAGTTTAGAAACACTAGCCAGGCCATATGCCCAAGCAATTTTTGATCACTCAGAGGGGTGGGGCAAAGATTTGGACCAAATGGAAAGTGTTATAAAAGACTCAAAAGTACAAAACTTAATCAACTCTCCCGACCTCGCTTATAAACAAAAAACAGAAGCTTTTATTTCTCTCTTTGCAGGAGAGGTAGAAGAAAAGACTATCAAATTTATTGAGGTTCTAGGAGACGCAAAAAGGCTCTCCTTGATACCTGATATTAATTTAGAGTATAAAAAACTAGTGGCAGAGAAAAACAACTCAACAGACGTTTTAATAACATCTGCCTATCCGCTTTCATCTGAACAGCTGGAAACTATTTCAAGTAAATTGAAAAAAAGATACGGAGAAAATATTTCTGTAACAACAGAAGAGGACGCTTCGTTAATGGGTGGTTTTCTGGTACGAAGTGGCGATGAAGTCACAGACTACACTATTAAAGGAAAGCTTGAAAAACTTGTAAACCAAATAAGATAAAAAAATGGATGAATTAAACCCTTCAGAAATCAGTCAAGTAATAAGACAAAAAATAGACGCGCTAGATACAACATCAGCCCCAAGCAACGAAGGCACAATAGTGTTTTTGGCAGATGGTATAGCTAGAATTCATGGCCTCGGAGAGGTTATGAATGGTGAGCTAATTGAATTTGAGCATGGAGTAATGGGAATGGCTCTTAACCTTGAGAGAGACTCCGTTGGAGCTGTAGTTTTAGGAGACTACAAGCTACTCTCAGAAGGGGGCTCAGCTAAATGCACAGGCAGAATTTTAGAGGTTCCTGTTGGAGAGGCCATGTTGGGAAGGGTAGTAGATGCTCTAGGAAACCCAATTGACGGCAAAGGAGAAATAAAAGCAGAGTCCAGTTCTCCTGTAGAAAAAGTAGCTCCAGGTGTTATATCAAGAAAATCTGTTGATCAACCTGTGCAGCTAGGAATAAAAGCTATCGATAGCATGGTGCCCATAGGCAGAGGTCAGCGTGAGCTCATTATTGGAGACAGGCAAACAGGAAAAACAGCAATAGCCATCGATGCGATAATCAATCAAAAAGAAACAGGAATAAGATGTGTTTATGTTGCTGTTGGACAAAAACAATCATCAATAGCACAAGTAGTAAGAACTCTTGAGAAGTATGGTGTTATGGACAACACTATTGTTGTGGCAGCAGCTGCAGCAGACCCAGCTCCCATGCAGTACATAGCGCCGTTTTCTGCTTGCTCTATGGGAGAGTATTTTAGGGACAAAGGAGAGGATGCACTTATTGTATATGATGACCTATCTAAGCAGGCAGTTGCTTATAGACAAATGTCTTTGCTGCTTAGGAGGCCACCAGGAAGGGAAGCATATCCGGGTGATGTTTTCTATTTGCACTCAAGGCTGTTAGAAAGAGCAGCAAGAGTAAGCGAGAACTATGTAGAAAAGTATACAGATGGAAAGGTGAAAGGAAAAACCGGTTCCTTAACCGCACTTCCTATAATCGAAACTCAGGCTGGAGACGTATCTGCCTTTGTTCCAACAAACGTTATATCCATAACTGACGGACAAATATTTTTAGAAGCCTCTTTATTTAGTGCGGGATTAAAGCCTGCCATGGATCCAGGAATCTCTGTCTCTAGGGTTGGTGGTGCAGCACAAGTACCTGTTATTAAAAAACTTGGAGGTGGAATAAAAACCGCACTGGCTCAGTACAGAGAATTGGAGGCATTTGCGCAATTTGCTTCTGATTTAGACGAAGCATCAAAAAACCAGTTGGATCATGGAGTGAGGGTAACTGAACTAACAAAGCAAGATCAGTATTCACCAATGACGGTTGCAGAGATGGGCCTAGTTCTCTACGCGGCCAACGAAGGTTATCTGGCTGATATAGAAGTAGAAAAGATTAAAGACTTTGAAAAATCTCTTATTTCTTACATGAACTCAGAATACAAAGATCTCATGGACTCTGTGTCTGAAACTGGAGATTACAACGACGACATCGCCGCAAGCTTTAAAGAAGGATTAGACAAGTTTATTTCAACTCAAACTTGGTAAGTTTTTATGGCAAACAGCAAAGAAATAAAAAACCAAATTGCTAGCATTGGCAACACACAAAAGATTACCAGTGCCATGGAGAAGGTTGCTGTGAGCAAAATGAAAAAAACACAAGAAAGAATGTTAAAAGGAAGGCCTTATGCCAACAGAATGGTCGAGGTTATTAGCCATTTAGCAATCGGCCAACCAGAGTACAAACCAAAGTATATGGAAGAGCGAGAGCCTAAGAACATAGCAATCATTGTTGTGACTTCGGACAAGGGACTTTGTGGGGGATTAAACGCAAACCTACTAAGAGAGGTGACAAGCTTTGCAGCAAAAGAGGCACAAGAGGGAAAAAACATAAGCTATTCTTTAATCGGAACGAAAGGCCAATCTTTCTTTAGGTCTTTTGGCGGCAATGTGGTCTCTGCAACAGAAAAATTAGGCGATGACCCCTCTATAGAGCAATTAGTAGGCTCTATGAAGATACTCCTTGATGCGTTTGCAGAGGGAGAATATGACAGGGTGTATTTAGCTAGCAATAAATTTGTGAACACAATGACACAACAACCTGGAGTAGAGCAACTACTCCCTTTAAAGAAAATAGAATCCGAGGAAGAAAAGCCTCGCTGGGACTATATATATGAGCCAGACGACTCAAGAACTCTTCTAGATGGCCTAATGGGCAGATACATAGAGTCTCTTGTTTACCAGGCAGTAATAGAAAACATAGCGTGCGAACAGGCAGCCAAGATGGTTGCTATGAAGAGCGCTACAGATAACGCAGGGAATCTTATAGAGGAACTGCAACTTGTTTATAACAATGCTAGGCAGGCCGCAATTACACAGGAAATATCTGAGATTGTAGGCGGAGCCGAGGCACTTTAATTTAAAACTGGATGTAAAAATGAGCACAGGAAACATAACACAAATAATTGGAGCGGTAATAGACGTAGAATTTCCAAAGGAAAACTTACCCAAAGTATTTGATGCCCTAAAGGTAGATGAGACAGGGCTAATTTTGGAAGTTCAACAACAATTGGGAGATGGCGTTGTAAGGACTATCGCTATGGGAGCTTCTGAGGGATTAAAGAGAGGCATTAGTGTTTCAAACACTCAGGGCCCTATTTCAGTTCCAGTTGGAGAAGAAACCTTGGGCAGAATAATGAATGTTCTAGGAGAGCCCATAGATGAAAAAGGCGAAGTTAAGGCAAAAAAAGCAATGCCCATCCACAGACCCCCTCCAAGTTATGAAGACCAGGCAGAGACGGCTGAGCTTTTAGAAACAGGAATCAAGGTTATCGACTTAATCTGTCCTTTCGCAAAAGGAGGTAAGGTAGGATTGTTTGGTGGTGCTGGAGTTGGAAAAACCGTAAACATTCAGGAGTTGATTCGTAACATAGCTTACGAGCATAGTGGCTATTCTGTTTTTGCTGGAGTGGGCGAAAGAACCAGAGAAGGAAATGACATGTACCACGAAATGATTGAGGGCGGAGTTCTTGACAAGGTGGCTTTAGTTTATGGTCAGATGAACGAGCCCCCTGGAAATAGATTAAGAGTTGCTTTATCGGGTTTGACAATGGCAGAGAATTTTAGAGATGAAGGTAGAGATGTGCTTTTATTTGTAGATAACATTTACAGATATACGCTTGCGGGCACAGAGTGTTCAGCTCTTCTAGGAAGAATGCCTTCCGCGGTAGGATATCAACCTACACTTGCTGAAGAGATGGGTGTTCTACAAGAAAGAATTGCTTCTACTAAAACTGGATCCATTACCTCTGTTCAAGCAGTCTATGTTCCAGCAGACGATTTAACAGACCCTTCGCCGGCAACAACTTTTGCTCATTTGGATGCTAATGTTGTTCTTTCAAGGCAAATTGCTTCTCTGGGAATTTATCCAGCGGTAGACCCTCTTGACTCAAATAGCAGACAGCTTGAACCAGGAATTGTGGGTCAAGAGCACTATGATGTTGCTAACTCAGTGAAGCAGATACTAAACAGGTATAAAGAGCTGAAAGACATCATTGCTATTTTAGGAATGGATGAGCTTTCGGAAGATGACAAATTGGTTGTAGCTAGAGCTAGAAAAATAGAAAGATTCCTTTCTCAGCCGTTCTTTGTGGCTGAGGTATTCACTCAAGTTCCAGGAAAATATGTTCCCCTATCAGAAACAATCAGAGGGTTCAAAGGGATCGTTGATGGAGAATATGACGATATTCCTGAACAGGCATTTTTAATGGCCGGGGGAATTGACGAGGTAGTGGAAAAAGCCAAGGACGTTTAATAATGGCATCAATTACTTGTAACATAGTCAGCCCAGAAGGCGAGCTTTTCTCAGGAGAAGTAGAGCAACTGACAGCAGAAGGTGGCGAGGGAGAGATAGCAATAACTCCAAGACACGCACCTCTGCTTACAAGTTTAAAGCCTGGCCCAGTCAAACTAACCCTAGAAGGCGGGGAAGAGGAGGTCTTTTTTGCCTCCGGTGGTTTTCTAGAAGTTCAACCCGGAGAAATAACCCTTTTAACTGATGTTGCAGAAAGAGCTGATGGCATAGACGAGGCAGCGGCAGAAAGAGCAAAAGAGCTGGCAGAAAGGGAATTAGAGGACCAAAAATCAGACCTAGATTACTCCTTGGCAGCCGCACAATTAGCAGAAGCTGCCGCCAGATTAAAGGCCCTCCAGAAGCTTAGAAAAAAATAAGCTTAAAACTAAATATTTGCTCGATAAGAGCTTTTGATATAAAAAAGAACCATCATGAAGGTAGATTTTGTAGTTTTAGCAGCAGGCAAGGGAAAGCGCATGGGGCAAGGAGACTTGCCCAAAGTTCTTTTGCCCCTGGCGGGCAGACCTATTGCCCAACATTTACTTGATACTGTCTCATCAATGAAAGAGTCCGCCGTAAGAATGGTGGTGGGCTATAAAGCTTCTCAAGTCAGGTCATCTCTTAAAGTTAAAAGAAACACAAAATGGGCAACGCAAAAAAATCAATTAGGCACCGCACATGCCGTCAAACAAGCGGTTCCTTATCTTCGAAAGGGGTCAGTGGCTGTAATTTTATATGGAGATGTTCCGCTGGTTTCTCTAAAGACCCTCAAAAGCCTGATTAGAGTAACCACACCTAAATCAATAGGAGTTTTAACTTTTCAAACAGAAAATCCAAAGGGTTATGGAAGGATTATCCGTGGAGACGATAAAAATATTGCGGCTATTGTGGAAGAAAAAGATGCATCTTTAGCGGAAAAGGCAATAACAGAGGTAAACTCAGGAATAATCTCGGTTCAGTCTTCCATCCTGGGACCTCTTTTGGACAAAATAAACAACAAAAATGCTGCCAAAGAATATTATTTAACAGACATAGTTTCTGTGGCTACTAAAGAAGGTATATCAGCAATCCCCCTGAGATTAGATAACGCTAATGAGCTTCTGGGGGCCAACACACCACTAGAACTTCATAATTTAGAAAGGATATACCAAGAAAGCCAAGCCAATAAATTGATCGAAGGGGGCGTTAATGTTGCTGATGCTAGTCGAATAGATATAAGGGGCGCCCTAATGGCCGGAAAAGGCTCTTTCATTGACATAAACAATATTTTTGAAGGCGATGTTGAGATTGGAAAGGCCGTAAAGATAGGCCCAAACTGTTTTATAAAAAATTCTAAGATAATGGAAGGAGCGGTAATTAAACCAAACACCGTTATTGAAGACTCTATAGTAGGCCCAAATAGCAAAGTCGGCCCTTTTGCTCGAATCAGAGGAGGAACCAAATTAGATGCATCTAGTGAATTAGGGAACTTTGTGGAGGCCAACAGGTCCCAAGTAGGCGCACTTACAAAAGCGAAGCATCTAGCGTATTTAGGCGATACAACCACAGGAGCATCGGTCAATATAGGTGCCGGTACAATAACTTGTAATTATGATGGAAAAAATAAGAATAAAACCAAAATCGAAGATGGAGTTTTTGTGGGGTCTAATACCTCTATAGTAGCCCCTATAACCCTGTCAGAAGGATCATATACGGGCGCTGGTTCTGTGATAACTAAAAATGTTCCTAAACATAGCCTGGCCATAGGAAGAGCAAAGCAAAGCAATATTAAAAGGAAGAAAAATTAATGTGCGGAATAATTGGAGCAGCCACTAAGGAGCCCTTAGCAGACAAGTTGATTCAGGGTCTGTTCAGACAAGAATACAGAGGGTATGACTCTTCTGGCTTAGCTGTTTTTTCTGAGGATTCCAATCAAATAGATTTAATAAAAAAAGCAGGAAAGGTTTCTGAATTAAAAGCTGCTTTACAAGATTACCCCCTAAGCGGCGACACAGGAATAGCTCATACGCGCTGGGCAACACATGGACTTCCTGAAGAGAAGAACGCACATCCACACCACTCTAATCAAGAGGTATATGCCGTACATAACGGCATAATAGAGAACTACAAGGAAATAAAAACCACTCTTTTGGCCTTGGGATATAAATTTACCTCTGAAACAGACTCAGAAGTTATTGGCCATTTAATCCATGCGAAGCTACAACAAGGTAACTTAGATCTGATTTCAGCAGTACAAGAAGCAATAAAAGACCTAAAGGGCGCTTTTGCTTTGGGCGTAATTCATAAAGATGAACCCCAGGTTGTTGTATCTGCTAGAAAAGGAAGTCCGCTTGTATTGGGAAAGAGCAATGATGCAAACTACATTGCGTCTGACCAATTAGCGCTTTCTGACTTTGTTGAAGAATATATTTTTTTAGAAGAAGGAGATACTTCGAGAATAACCCCAAATGACATAAGAATATGGAATGAGGAAGGAACGGAAGTAAATAGACCTGTTGTTGTTGCTAAATCTACTGAAGGGCTGGTTGATAAAGGCGACTACAGACATTTCATGCAAAAAGAGATCCAAGAGCAACCAGTAAAAATAAGCGAGCTTATGATGGGACATCTTACAAAAGAAGGCGTGAGTGCAAATATATTTGGCCCAACTGCGCCAGAGGTATTTTCTAAGGTAAACCATGTCCAGATAGTTGCTTGTGGAACAAGCTATCATGCTGGGCTAGTTGCCAAGTATTGGATGGAAGGCATAGCAGGAATTTCTTGTAGTGTAGATGTTGCTAGTGAGTTTAGATACAGAAATGTTGTAGTCAAAGAAGGGACTCTTTTTGTCACTCTATCTCAATCAGGCGAAACCGCAGACACACTGGCCTGCTTAAGAGATCTAGGTGATTCTGGATACATTTCTAGCTTGGCCATATGCAATGTGCCCACTAGTTCACTGGTAAGAGAATCAGATTTAGTTTTTTTAACTCGAGCGGGGCCTGAAATAGGCGTGGCCTCAACCAAGGCATTCACCACACAGCTTTTAAGCTTGTTGATGTTAACTCTGGTCCTAGGAAGAGAGCACGGATTATCTCAGGCAGCAGAGAATTCTATTAATAACTCTTTAAGAGACCTGCCAAGATTACTCGAGGAAGTGATGGCTTTAGAGCCCGAGATAATTAAGATGGCCGAAGATTTTGATGACAAAGAACATGCATTATTTTTGGGTAGAGGAATCCACTATCCAATAGCCATGGAAGGAGCACTAAAGCTAAAGGAAATATCTTACATTCACGCTGAAGCTTATCCGGCAGGTGAACTAAAGCATGGACCTTTAGCTCTAGTAGATGAAAGTATGCCGGTTGTAGCAGTAGCACCAAATGACGACTTGCTGGAAAAGCTTCACTCAAACCTAGAAGAAGTAAAGGCTAGAGGGGGAAAGCTCTATGTATTTGGACACACTGATGCCTATCATCAAGGCTTTGCAGAAAAGTTTATTGAGCTTCCAGAGGTCCCAGAATTAATAGCACCTTTAATTTATACCATTCCTCTTCAGATGCTTTCCTACCATGTAGCAATCCTTAAGGGTACGGATATTGATCAGCCTAGAAATCTAGCTAAGTCAGTAACGGTGGAGTAGAAGGAAACAGTGATTTAATGTGAATAAGATAAAACAAATTTATAAATTATCTTCAGTATTATTTTTTATATCTTTTTCCATTCACGCAAAAGAATTTCAAATCTATGGCGGAAGCGGACATGATGTTTTTCTGGGTTGCATAGGATGTAGTGAATATAGTTCAGACTCAATTTGTAATGGGTATGGCACTTATGGCAATGAATATTCTGCACAAGGAATGTTTAACGAGTATGCTGGATTTGGCAATGAATACTCCAGCAATAGTCCATGGAATGAGTATTCCTCTAGCAATGATGTCCCTGTTTTGGTAGATAAAGAAGGAAACTTCTATGGATATTTCACTATAAATAAATACAGGTCAAACGCAGTAGATTTTGCAGGAGAAATGTATAAATGGTTTGAAAAGCATGATGGCGATATAGAGAAAGTAAGAAGAGAATTATGTAGTTTCTTTGGTCAAGGATATTAATGAAATGGAAGACAAATTTGTCAAATTCTACAAAAGTTTTCATAAAGCATTTCATGGCAAAAAATCAAATCACTGTTTTGTTCAAGTCAGTCACTGCGGAATAAATGGATAAAAAATACAAAAAATTATTTCAAACTGTATGTGAAGCGCGAATTGATGCGCCCAAGGAAGCATTTAATCTTCATGACTGGGTTTTTACTCTATCAGATAAAGATTATCAATCCACAGCACGTGGGCATATTGGCGCCGGATCGAGCATTCATACTGATGGAACACAAACTTCTGTCAATGTGGAAAGTGTAGGAGGAGGTTTATTGGTTCAACACTATGTTGCAGAAGTTAAAGAACCTGATCACGTTAAGATGGTATCGCTTACTGATCTTTATTTAGCGCCCTTTATAAGAATTGTTATTAAGGTTACATGGGAAATGCGTCTAATTGCTGTTTCTGACAATGAATGTAAATTCCAAAATACTGTATTGGTAGAACACCCTAATTTCATTATGAAAATTTTCTCTGCTCTAGCATTAACCGGTTATTTTGTGCGAAAACATAATGAAGAAGAAACTCCATTGTTTGCTCAAAACTTATATAAAAGAACATTTGAAGGAAATAAAGGTTAAGGGTCGGGTTAATTCCACTCTGTTACAGTGGAGTAGTCTTAACCCACCCTTTGTTTTCACCCCACATTCTGCGGGGGTTTTAAAAACCTCTAAAATTTAACCCCGGTAAAAGTTACCTTAAAAATTTCACCTATTTTTTCGTGTTAGCGGAAGTTATGAGGGATTAATAAGACTTGTTGCGGTCCCTTATGCGGGTTTATGGGACATTCATAAGAAGTTATGGCAGAATATTTTTGTGTATAAACTTTTTCCTATCTTATTTTTATTAATTCTTACCTCTTGTTCGAAACCCGAAATACCATCACACCGACTCATCGAGAATGGTGGAATATTTTATGAGCGAGACTCTAACGAACCATTTACTGGTTCATCTGTTAACCATATCGATACTAAGTTATTTTCTAAAACTTATCTTGAGAATGGAATAATCGTAAAAAAAGAAACTTTTCATCCTAACGGGAAACTCCACACCGTTGAAAATTTTAATGAAGGAGAAGAGGGTAGTAAGGTTCAAGTTTTTGACGAAGAAGGAACGGACATTTCAGACGAAACTTACCTAACTTACTGGGGAAATGGGTTAGTTAAGGTTAGGGGTCATTATATAAATGGTAAAAGAGACGGTCTCTGGGAAGAATTTGATTCAATGGGTAATTCTGTTAGAAGAAACCACTGGAGAGATAATAAATTGTTACCCATAATCGATTTCGAAAAAATACAGTTAAGAGAAAATATACCTTTTTTAGCAAACTCAAGAGAACCCTTTTCAGGAATTATTAGATTTAAAGAGTCCCCATATAAAGGAGTTAGACTTCAAGAATTTAAAGATGGAAAACCTGAAGGGTTTGTAGAATGGAGACATGAAGAAGAAAAAGGTGGACACATAGCATATTATGCTAGTTATACAAAAGGTCCTTCCTATAACTTTGAAACAAAATATATTGAAGGAACGAAACCATATTACAAAGAGGGACTTTTCTATCATTGGTTCGATGAAAATGGAAACAAACAAGTAGAAGGTAGTGTTCAAGACGGACTTCAACTATATACAAGGTACCATGAAAGTGGAGCAATAAAAGGCAAGGGACAAAGCAGGTTTTATCCTGAAGATGGTTGGTATGAGGATGGAGTACAAATTGTATATTATGAAAACGGTCAACTTAGGTCAGAAGAACTTTATGATAAGGGAGTTCCGGTTTCAGGAAAGAAGTTTAGTGATTCAGGAATGGATATCTCAAACGGCGAAGGTCTTGGTTATGAAGATACAAGTTATTACCCACAACAAGGTTATTACTTAAATGGTTTAAGAGATGGAAAATGGGAAGATGAAAGAGGGGCATTTAATACTTATCAAAAGGGAATATTAGAGGGTCCTTCAGTATATAAAACGGATTCTGAATGTACTTGGATGGTTGGATCATACAAAAAGGGACTGAGGGAAGGTGAATGGATAGAGTACACTTATGGAAATTGTATGGAAGATGGTGACCCGAGTGAATTGACTTACTTCGAGAATGGGGAGGAGGTTGAGAGATAAAAAAGAGCAACTCTAGACAGTTCATAGAAAGCAAACAAGTGATTCATGCAACCAAACCCCAACTCCTTCAAACACCGCAGAAATAGTGAAGAATTATGGGTGGGGTAAGAACAATCCGTTACCGTCGAATGAAAAAGCAACTTCTTATAACTTTTTCAATATGTTTTTCATTTTTAGTAAATGCTCAAGAATCATTGCTAGGCATAAATTCAAGTGACGACGAATTTAAAAGAAGTACGTGGATCACAACAAAAAGGTTGTACGCAAACGAATACTATCAAGATGCGAATGTCTGGTTATTTTTTGGAATAAGTCATTTTTGGAAAGAAGAAGGAATAGAAGACGATTTATATGTGTTCTCTGTTCAGGGCAACGTTGCTTTCGCAAACGCAAATGAATCTCAAATTTATTTCTACGATAACAATTCAAACCGTTTTGAGTTTGCTGAGGCATATATGAGCGAGTATCAACGAGGCGATACACCATATGGTTACAGGATGGGTATAGGTTGTGGAAAAAATTTTAAATATAACTGTATGAATTATTTCAAAACAATGGAAGACAAAGAACTAGTTTGGAGATTTTATAATGGCAGCAGAAAAATTGCAGACATTGAAATACCAAAGTCATTTCGATCTGCTTTTATTGCGTATTTTGATGAAGTTCAAAAAACATACAAATGAACCTTGCTACGACAACTCCGTTACAGTGGAGTAGTCTTAACCCACCCCTTATTTTTACCCCACATTCTGCGAGGGTTTTCAGTCCCTTTAAAATTTAACCCCGGTAAAAACTACCTTAAAAATTTCACCTTTTTTTCTTGTTAGCAGAAGTCATAAGGGGTTGATATGATTTGTTGCGGTCCCTTACGTGTGTTCATGGGACAATTAAATTGAATTGTGGCAGAATATTTTTATGAAAAAGTTGTTGATATTAATTTTTGTTTTAATTTTGAGTTCTTGTTCTCAAGAATTTAATGAGCAAGAATTTAATGGGAATGAGATTGTTAAAAAGGATGGTCTTGTTTGGCACTATTCATCCACTGAACCTCTTACTGGGAAAGTTGTGTCGTTCCACGAAAACGGTCAAATAAAGGAGGTAGGAAACTACATAAACGGAGAAAAAGACGGTCTCCATGAGGTTTTCCACGAAAACAGTAAATTACATAGAAGAGGAAACTACATAAACGGAGAAAAAGACGGTCTCCATGAGGAGTACCGGGAAGACGGCATGAGACAGTACATGTTTCACTGGAAAAACGGAGAATTGGACGGCCGCCAGGAGTACTTCGACCAATGGGGAGATCTCCGTCTTAGGGAAACTTGCGAGGACGGAGTTTGTGTTAGATCGGAAGACCAAAGGGGATATGTAGGGGATAGGAGATATAGGGAGTAGTCTTAACCCACCCTTTATTTTTACCCCACATTCTGCGGGGGTTTTAAAAACCTCTAAAATTTAACCCCGGTAAAAGTTACCTTAAAAATTTCACCTATTTTTTCGTGTTAGCGGAAGTTATAAGGGGTTGATATGACTCGTTGCGGTCCCTTATGTGTATCAATAGGACATTTACAAGGAGTTATGGCAGAATATTTTGATGTTAAAAAAGTCGAACCTAGATGTAACTAAGACCCGAAAACTTTTTCTTAGATATAAACTAACTGCAGAATTTTTATCACCCACTCAAACAGGTCTTACTAAGTCATATATGGATGCGATTATTGATTTTAGTAATTTTTTGAAAAAACATAAAATTCATGATTTTGACAAACAACAACAGGGACAAGCACACAAGGTAACCATTAATCCAAGTTCTAAATATTATTACAATAACTCTTTAATTTATAAGGAAGTTGCATTCTTTAGACCGATGTCTAAAAAAGGCGATAAAAGAATTCGCATAGAAAAATTAGACCATCACTGCAAACCCCATGATTTACTTGCATTTGTTCTAATTGGCAATCAGATCGAAATAATAAATTGCTCATCTATAAAAAACCTTGCAAATTTTTTATATCAAATAACAGTTTCAAATAATATCGCAATTTATTCATCTCAAAAAAAACCAACCCCTCCAAAAGGAAAGAAAAAACCAAAAAAAATAAACTCCTCCTCAACAAGTTACTCAAGAGATCCAGCGGTAGAGGCATTTGTTTTAAATGCAAGTCTTGGAAAGTGTGAGTCTTGTAATATGAATGCACCTTTTATTAGAAGTAGCAATAATTCTTATTATCTAGAAATTCATCATATTAAAAGGTTAGCAGACGGAGGTTCAGACACTGTTTCAAATGCAGTCGCAGTATGCCCAAACTGCCACAGGGAATTTCACTATGGAGTTAATATGCATAAACTAAATAATCAGATATATAGAAAGGTAAAAAGGTTAATTAAAGAATAAATTAAGACAAGGTATTTATTATTTTTTTAAAATGCATGCCAACTTCATATGCTAATTTTACAGGTACAGCATTGCCTATTTGAGTATATTTAGGGACCTCTCTTTCAAAAATGGATTCCCTAGGGTTGCCTGCTCTTCTTATGCCTCCAGTAGTTCTTTTGCCAGCAAATTGATACCAATCAGGAAAAGTTTGAAGTCTTGCCCACTCTCGAACAGATGGTGATCTTGCCTGAGAGTAATGGACAAAATCATCTGGAAGTGATGTCACCGTGATAGTTGGTCCTTTGTTGCCCCAATTCTTTGGAAGAATTCTTTGAGCAAACTTTTTTGTTTTCAAGTGCTCTGGTATTTCACCATTATTCTCAATCATATAAGCAAATTTTTCTCTTATCCTTTTAGAATGATTGCTATATTCGTGTTCAGTTAAAGGGTCGCCTTTTCTAAAAATAGTTCTTTTCTTTGTTCGAATCTCTTCTTGCCAAAAAGTTTTGGGTTCAGAGGGGTATGAATTAGTTGCACCACCGTACTCAAAGTTTTTATCAACAATATCAGAAAATATATCTTCAATATGAGGATAATCAAACTCAGGCATTGGAAGAAAACCACCATCCAACGCATCAAGAATATCATTCTTATCTGAATAAATATCTGATCTAACACCAATGATCAAAACACGAGGTCTATTTTGTGGAACTCCATAATCTTTAGCATGCACAAGTTTATATTTAACATTGTAATCTGGTACGTTTTTAAATGTTTTTAGAACATCTTTAAAAATTTCTCCTTTAACTCCATCTTTTGTCCACCTTGCGGACATCAAACCCTCTACATTTTCAAAAAGAAAAATCTTAGGTTTAATTTGATGAACGAAAAATGCCATATCTTGGTATAAATGGTTAGACGGGAGTTGTTTTTTATCCACCGAATAAGATCTTCTAATTCCAATTCCTGAAAATCCTTGGCACGGAGGTCCTCCAGCAACAACATCGACAGAATCTTTTTTAAAGTCTCTGTTAAATTCTTTCTTAAGATCTTTAAATAAAGTCTTGAAGAATTCTTTGTTTGAAATTACATCTTTAATATCTTGCGAGTAGAATTTATTCCTAAGATGCGGGAACTCCTCATCCCTATTAGTTAAATAAGTTTCCAAAGCATCTTTATTTAACTCATTCACATAAAGCGGGAAGAACCCCGCTTTTTCAAGACCCAAAGATAACCCGCCACAACCAGCAAACAAATCAATATATGTGGGGGTTTTCTTCTTAAGTTTCATAAACAAGTTCTATTTATAACTTAATTTGACGAAATTTTCCAGGTATTGTTTAATGAAATTTGCATCAAGAGCAGGATTAAATTCCTCTCCAACCTGCCAACTCCGGCAAGGTGGAAAGAATGATGTGGTTAACCAACAAACATAGGAGTACAAAATGAATTACAAAAAGATAAAAATTAATGAATCATCATATGTAAAACTTTTTGATGATGACAGATTTGAAGTTCACTGTTCTGCTCAAGGACCACTTGGAGCAAATGTTTATCATTTTAAAGGAGGTCTCCTTGAGTGGAAGCAAAGGAGGAGTTATGCTGGTGTATCTAAGAAATATAAAGCAACTTATGAGTAATTCATGCGACTAAATCTCAACCCTTTTAAATACCGCAGAAATAGTGAAGAATTATGGGTGGGGTAAGAACACTCTGCTACAGTAGAGTAGTTTACAAAAGTAAATAAGCAGGAGTTGGAATGGTTATAAACAACCAAGTTTTCATTAGAAGGTTTGTTATCTTTACATTTTGTGTGACTGCAATTCATTTCATCTTAGAAAGTCTATACACAATACAATTTGGACAGTCATTTTTAGGACTCCTGCCTGACTTAATTGCTGACGCACTTTTAGTAACAGGTGGCGTACTAGTTTTAAAAAACTCAAAAGCGATAGGCATTTTGTGCGGGGCATGGGGGTTTACTTTTTGTTTACATTATCGATCTTGGGCATGGAGATTTGAGTCAGTGCAAGACGGTTCTGCAACAACAGTTGATGAAATAACAATGATTGTTTTGGCATCCACTATGTTTATCTCAATACTCTGCTTTATTCTGACTCTATTAATGTGTTTGCCAAAAAGAAATTAATATTATTTACTGTTGTAAAACACTTAATAACAGTAGAGTAGTTTTAAATCGTTATCCAGTAAGCAGTTTTTATTAATGAAGATTTTTATAAGAGTTCTATTTGCATATATTTTATTGCAACCCGTTTATGCTTTTTCTGAAAGCGAAGGGTTAAAAATACTGGTTGTTGGGGCAGGAATATCAGGACTGGGCGTGGCAAGAGATTTACATGACTCTGGTTATAAAGTAACTGTTCTTGAGGCTAGAAATAAAATTGGCGGAAGAATAGACACAGATAGATCATTGGGGTTTCCGATAGAAAGAGGTGCTAATTGGATTCACAGTAATGAGTTAGAAAATAATCGCCTCATGTCCATAAAAGAAGAGCTGGGGCTAAAAACATATATAAGCCCCTTAACTGCTTATGATGGCGTTAAATTGTTTGACAAAAGTGGAAATGTTATAAATCTAAAGAAAGAAGATTTAGAAAAAATTGAATTTAGGATAGGGTTGGCTGCCTACATTGCTTCATACATTAAACCTTCGTCAAATCTGGAAGATGTAATAGATTTCTTAAAACGCATAGGCTTACTGTCTTTTGCTCCTAATGCACTTCTACAAGCCATTCACCAAACTTTAGAACTAAGCGCCGCTGAAGATTCGAGGAATATGCCAATCGGTGTCTTAATAGAGGAAGCAGAATATGCTGAGAGCGCTGGAAGTGATGAAGAGGTGCTTGGGGGCTTTGATCAAATTACAAATCATTTATCTCAGAATTTAGATATTAAATTGAACACCCCAGTAACAAAAATTGATTATTCATCTAAAAAGATAAAAGTATTTACCGATGAGCAGGCTTACGTTGCTGATTCAGTGGTTGTGACTGTTCCTCTTGGTGTTTTACAACAGAACCTTATCGAATTTGTTCCGGAGTTGCCTGAAAAAAAGAAAGATGCAATTAGCAATATAAATCTAGGAAATGTAAACAAGGTTATTTTAAGATTCCCATACAAGTTCTGGGGAGACGACAAAATGTTTTTCATTGAGCGAGAGAACAGAAGTGCCTTTTCAACCTGGTTCAATAACGAGGTAATAGTAAATGAACCAGTTATCTATTCCATTATTTCAGGAGACTACTCAAGAGAACTCGAGAAGAAGTCAGATGAATATGTAATTGAAGAGGCAATGAAGCCTTTAAGGGTAGTTTATGGAAAAGATATTCCAAATCCAGATTCATTCTTAATCACAAGATGGGGGCTAGAGCCATACATACTGGGATCTTACTCAACAGCTGGATACAATCAAGATGACTTAACACTGAGAACTGAATTAGCTAACCCAATTGAAAATAAAATATTTTTTGCTGGCGAGGCAACAAGCGTTAATGAATACGG
Organism: uncultured SAR86 cluster bacterium; assembly: GCA_902628375.1. Taxonomy (GTDB): domain Bacteria; phylum Pseudomonadota; class Gammaproteobacteria; order Magnimaribacterales; family Magnimaribacteraceae; genus CACOMS01. The sequence continues at coordinate 36,314 of CACOMS010000002.1, forward strand.
CTTCACGCATTCCGCTCTAGATACAGGCTTAAGAGAAGCCAAAAAAATTAAAGAATTATATCCTTTAGATCTATAATCTCACCCAATAACGCTTTTAAAACAGTCCGTTACAGTGGAGTAGTCTTAACCCACCCTTTGTTTTTACCCCACATTCTACGGGGGTTTTCAGTACCTCTAAAATTTAACCCCGGTAAAAATTACCCTAAAAATTCCACCTATTTTTTCGTGTTAGCGGAAGTCATGAGGGACTGATATGACTTTTTGCGGTCCCTTATGCGTGTTTATAAGACATTTATAAAAACTTATGGCAAAATCATAACTTAAATACAAGGAGAAACTTAATGAGCGAAAAAATTTATTACGCTGCTATGTTCAGGAGCAGACCTTTTACATTTATTATTGGGTGTATGTTTATATTCCCCCCACTATACTGGTTTCTTTTGGCAAGATCTGAAAAGATAACTTTCAGTGATGGTAGGATTATTTATTCAAGAGGACTATTAAGTAAAAATGATACCGAGTGTGATCTTAATAGGGTTTCTTCAGTTCAAGTAAGACAGTCAGTGGGTCAAAGGATATTTGGTGCTGGGGACGTAGTAGTAAATACCGCAGGAGATGTTCCAGAAATAGAAGCATTAGGTTTTGCTAATCCAAATGAAATAAAGAAGGCAATAGACGAAGCAAGAAGATCATAATTTGAAAAAGTCTTTAAAAAATACTGTCTTTTCAGACTCCGATCAAATAAGCACCCTCAAAGGGTGCTTATTTATTTTAATAACTCAATTTCTTTTATTAATTCTTACAATTACATTTGCGTATTTAATATATATTAGTTCCGGATTTATAAAGTCTTTCTCTATCGCAGCGCTCATAACTAATATTTGTTATCACGGGGTTGCCTTATTTAATGATCTTGATGATTTTGGAGAGTATAGAGCAATGAGAGGCGTTCTAATTTGGTATGCGACTGCAGTAATAGTAATTACAACTTTTATAGAGATAGTCTTTTGAATGAATCATTTATTTTTTAAGAGAAATATAGGGATTTTATACGACCAAACCTCAACCCTTTCAAGCACCGCAGAAATAGTGAAGAATATAGGTTGGGTTAAGAACACTCAATGACTATAGAATGAAAAATATAATCATAGCAACCCTCTTTTTATTAATGACACCCTTCATGAAGGCTGATAACCAACGTACCAAGGTTGATGCTTTGTTAGACGGGCTTCATCAGGACGCGCATGAAGCTAATTTTGAAACCTACTTTGCTCGTTACAGTTCAGATGCAGTTTTTTTAGGTACAGACAAAACAGAGCGCTGGACCATAAAAGAATTTAAAGACTACGCAAAACCGGCATTTGCAGATGGACATGGATGGACCTACTCAGTTGTGGAGCGTAACTGGGAAGGAGAAGGCAGTACAAGGTGGTTCGATGAAATTCTATTCAATGAAAAATTAGGGCACTGCAGAGGGACAGGTGTAGTCGAGAAGAAAAACGGCGAATGGAAAATAGCTCATTATGCTTTAACAATGCTCGTACCCAATGCTATCGCGAGAGAGGTTGGTGCGCAGACGAAAGAAGCCGATAAGCTTTAAAAAAAGGAATACGATGGATAAAAAGTTATTAATTTCACAATCAATCATGTGGGCATCCGCGATTCTTGTTGTTGCAATAGTTGACGAAAAACAATTTGCATCTTTATTGCTTATTATTTTGGCAGCAGTTTCTTTAATGAACCTTAGAAAATCAGAATGAGTTAAGGTAGATTATTTAGATGAATAGTTTTTTAGCAAAGACACTCCTAATTTTTTCTTTCTCTATTTTAAGCCCTTTGTTTATATCAGAAGAGATAAGAGAAGGAGTTTTGAGAACCCCAGAAGATAGATTTGAAAATCTAAAAGATTATCCCTTTCAGCCAAACTACATAAATATTGATGGACTAAGAATTCATTATTTGGATGAGGGCCCCAAAGATGCAGATCCTATAATTTTATTTCATGGAGAACCCACTTGGAGCTATCTATTCAGAAAAATGATTCCCGTATTAACAACAGCAGGGCATAGAGTAATAGTTCCCGACATGGTTGGTTTTGGAAAGTCAGATAAATTTAAATCGAAGCATGACTATAGTTATAAACATCACATAGATGTGATGAAAGAGCTGGTTGTAAAACTAGATTTAAAAAATGCCACTCACTTTGGTCAAGACTGGGGTGGTTTGGTTGGCTTAAGAGTAGTAGCAGAATTGCCCGATAGATTTGCAAGAGTTGTTGTTTCGAATACCGGAATGGTTGCCAGAGACGGATTCTCTGCAGTACTTCTTGAGTACATGACTAAGTTAACTGTTTGGTGGAATGGCTCTGTAACGTTTGATGAATTACGAAGTGAAGCACGTCAGGCTCTAATGTCAGAAAACCCCACCCCTCAACAAGGTGCTGCTATGTTTACAAAATGGATGGCCCATTCATATTATGCGGAAGACATGGACATAGCTGGAATTATAGAATTTCTAGGTCGAGTGCCATTAGATGAAGAAGAAAGAAGGGCCTATGAAGCGCCTTATCCAACAGGAGAATATAAAGCAGGAGCTCATGTATGGCCTTACTTAATACCCACCCAACTGCAAGAGAATGAAAAATATTGGAAAAATGTATATGAGAAATGGGATAAGCCATTCCTCGTAGCTTTTGGAGGCGAAGAGAGAATAACCATTAGAATGAAAGATGATTTTATAAATCGAATTCCCAACCCAACCGTTATTACCCTAGGTGGCGCAGGGCACTTTGTTCAGGAAGATGTTGGGCCTGAATTAGCTCAAATTATGAATGACTTTATAGCAGGAAAAGAGGTTTCAGATTTAGTCATATCCCAGGATTAATGCCTAAGGATGACTTCAAGTTAAGGAAAAAATTATGAACAAATCCCTAAAAGGAGGTTGTTTTTGTGGCTCAGTTAGATACAGCTTCGAGGATGATGACTACCCTTCTTCAAATTGCCATTGTTCAATGTGCAGGAGCATTTCAGGTGCAGCTTTTGTTTCATGGATGGCAGTTCCAAAAGATCGCTTCAAATACACTAAAGGAAAACCAAAAAAATTAGAGTCTTCTTCTCATGGGTCTAGATATTTTTGTAAAGAATGTGGAACACCTATTGTTTGTCTTCTCGAGGAATACCCAAAAAGCATTTACATCACTATTTGTAGCCTTGATAGGCCTGAAGAATACGAACCAAAAGGGGATATTTATAAGGAAGACAAACTTCCTTGGGAATTTAATTTTTAGGTAATTCGAATATATCTTCTATTTTGCAATTTAGAGTTTTTGCAATTTTTAATGCCAGAACAGTTGAAGGGACATAAATGCCATTCTCTATGGCGTTAATACTTTTTCTAGATACATCAGAGCTTTCAGAAAGTTCTAACTGAGTAAGCCCTGCAGACCTTCTTAATTCTTCTAGGTTATTTAGTAGTTTTTTATGGTTTTTACCCAAAGCTAGTCCTTTGACCTATCCTCAAAATCCCTAACAGCACTAGAAATTTTTTCAGCCTCGTGTTTATCAAATTCTTTGCCCAAGAATTTATCTAAAACAGAACTAAAAAGAAAACCTAAAACAAAAGCAACAGCAAAACTTATTTCCCAAGACACTCCCCAGTAATAAAGTACTGAAAAGTTTATAAAACCTACTCCAACTCCAAGTGCATTAGAAGTTTCAGATCTATTTACTAGTATAAATTTCTTCAATTTCTTATCCTTTAGCCGTTAAGAAATCTCCAATACATAAACATCAAGAAGAAGATGACAAACCAAAGCATAAAGTTATTTTTTTTAGTCATTACTAGTTCCTATTTCTTCTCGTACTCTTCTACTGCTTTATTTATTTCCTCAGATGTATTTGGATAAAGATATCCAGCTATCAAGCTTCCCACTCCTATGGCTGCAACCAAAAGGCCAACCCCTTCAAACAGACGCCCCATAACAACAAAGCCAAGAAGGTAAAGACCAATGCCCACAAAAATAGTTATTATTCCACCTCTGCGATAATCTATAGGTTCCTTTTTCCTTTCATCTAAAATAGTCATTAACTCCTCTAATTTAGCAGGGTCGTCTATGCTCTTTGCTATTTCAGTAATCGTTTCATTTTTATTTTTCACTTCATGATACTGCCAGTAAAAGACTGCTAGCGGCACAATGACCCCAACAGAGATTCCAGCAAGCGGTATTAATGTTGAACCTTCCATAATTTCTCCTATTTTTTTTCAAAGCGATGGACCGCTTTGTTAATCTTTTCACTTTCTTCTAGATAGAAATAACTAGCAAAAATACATACCAATCCGGTTGAGATAAAAACCAACCCCATGCCAGTAAATAAAATTCCCAAGGGGTCATACAACATAACGCCAAATAAACTTAATCCAAGCCCTAGATGCATTATTAAATTTCTTTTATTGCTTTTAGCGAAGCTCATGTGTTTCTCTTTCATCAGAATGTAACGTAAACTTACCATAATAAGATAGAGAAGTAAAGGTTACACTACTATAAATAAAACCTTTCAAATAGGAAGTTATTTTGAATAACTATAGCTTGTAGAAATTATTAAACCTGTTAATCTTCTTCTCCCTTTTTTTGATTTAAGAGACAGGAATGCTAATAGTAACAAGATACCTGAGCGACAAGTTAGCCATAACACTTTCAACAGCATGTGCTATTCACTGCCTAATGGTTCCTTCTTTTTTAATTGTAACTTCTGGGTTTTTTACAATATCGATCCATAATGAATTAATACATTATCTGCTTATATCTCTAGCTGTTCCTATAAGTCTTTTCGGACTGAACTCAGGGCTAAAGAAGCACAATAAGCCCTCTTTCTTTTACATAGGTATCACTGGACTTGCCATTCTAGTTAGCGCCATTTTTATTGGAGAGAGCATGTTTGGTAGGTTTGGAGAACAAATATTATCAGTAGTGGGCTCAACAATAGTTGTTTATGCACACTTTAGAAACTACCGAACCTGTAAAGAGATTGACTGTTTATGCCATGAATAGAGATTTGAAAAAAAACAGCTTAGTTTGCAATTTAAAGGTATTGAGGATGTTTATAGTTAATTAAAAACAAAATAGTCATTAATTTGAAACATGAGCAAAACAGATAAGGCCAACTGCGAAGAGCCCCTGGTAAGCGTGGTAATGAACTGCAGAAACGGACAGGCGTATTTGCATGAATCTTTAGGCTCTATAATCGACCAAACTTACTCTAATATTGAGGTTATTTTTTTTGATAATAACTCAACAGACAACAGTTTAGAAATAGCTTCAAAATTTGGAGATAAAGTTAAGATATATAGTTCATTAGAAGACTTAACTTTAGGCCAAGCTAGAAATGAAGCTTTGGAATTAGCTAATGGAGAATACATAGCTTTTTTAGATGTAGATGATAAGTTTCACCCTCAAAAAATAGAGAAGCAAATTTTTTCTTTAAAGAAGAACAATAAACTATGGGGCTTTGGGTCATATGGGACCATAGACCATCATGGAGAGGTCTTAAAAAACAAAATAAACATCTCGATTCCTAAAAACACCGAAAGCTTTGTTAGTTTGCTAACTAACTATAGGGTAAATTTTCAGACCCTTATTTTCCATAAAAAGATACTTGAAGAGCTTTCCCCTCTATTTCCTGCAGAGCTTAAGGTCATTCCAGATTTCTGCTTGGCAATGAAATTGGCTTCTTTTTACGAACCAGATGTTTGCTCAGATCTTTTATCTTACTACAGAAGCCACCCTGGACAGCTGAGACACAAGACCTTGGATCTCATTGAATCTGAATATTTATTTACCATTGAGCAACTAGAAGAGATTAATAAGAATAATAAGAAAAGAACTCAACTTCTTCGGAGATGGAAAGAAAAATCTCATTATTTTCAGGCAATCAATTCGATAAATAAAAATAAAATAAATGAAGCAAAGTTAGGCTTCAAAAAAGCCAGAAATGTATCTTCCAGTTTTTACTTGGTTTGGCTATTTTCCATTTTAGTTCCTTTTGGACCAAGAATAATTTATAAAATCCTTAGGGGATAGCTTAAGTTGTTAAGAGGCAACGGAAAAAAAGAATAACTTCCTTTAACGAAATAAGCACCAAAAAATTTCTCCTATGCAAAAAGAAATTAAAAAAACCATAAATTTCTATTCATGGCCTATAATATTTCTTAAATTTAAATACCAATAATTTTAAGAGTTAAAACAAAAAACTAAGGAGGAGAAGTGAAAGCAGTAATTCTTGCAGGTGGCCTTGGTACTCGTTTAGCTGAACTTACTGGGAATATTCCAAAGCCCATGGTGCCCATAGGAAACAAGCCTATTATTTGGCATATTATGAAAATTTATGCGTCTCATGGAATCAATGAATTTGTTATATGTGCTGGGTATAAAGGCTATATGATCAAAGAGTATTTTTATAATTATTTTCTTCATCAAGCCGATATAAAGGTGGAATTAAAAGATAACAAATGTACTTTTATTAATAATCAGTCTGAAGACTGGAGCGTAACAATTGTTGATACTGGTTCTCATACACAGACAGGGGGCAGATTAAAGCGCATAAAGAAATATCTTGATTCTGATGAGCCATTTTGTTTTACATATGGAGATGGTATAGGCGACATTGATATATCAGCGACAATAGAAAAGTATAATTCAAATGACGTTACAGCTCTTCTTACCAGCTATTCTCCAACAAATAGGTTTGGCTTAATCGAAACTTCTGGAAATAAAGTTGTTGAATTTACTGAAAAACCAAAATCTTCTGAAGCTATGATAAACGCAGGTTTTTTTGTCTTATCACCGAAAGTTATTGATCTTATTGAAGATGATTCTACTGTGTGGGAGCAATTTCCTTTGAATGAGTTAGCTAAAACTAGGAATCTAATTTTTCATGAACACAAAGGATTTTGGCATCCAATGGATACTTTACGAGATAAAAATATGCTTGAGAAAATGTGGCAAGATGGCAACGCAAAGTGGAAAATTTGGTAATGAAGAATCTCAAGATAGAAATATAGGAGACATATTCTAAATTGAGCAAAAAAAGTTTACTTATTACTGGTGGATTAGGGAATTTGGGATCATGGATTCTGGAATCTGCTTTAGACAATTTTGATGTAACAGTTCTTTCTCGTAAGCTTAGAAAATTAAATATCAATAAGAAATATAATCTTTTAATTGCAGATCTTGCTGATCCAGAATCACTATCTAAATCTCTTAAAAATAAAAAATTTGATTATGTTATTCATGCAGGAAGTGTAAATGATGGATTCATAGAGGGGTATCAAGACCTATCATATAAAGTTAATAGTTTTGGAACTCTAAATTTATTAAATGCATTAAAACTCGAAAATCTGAAGCATTTTATCTATCTCTCAACATTTCAAGTCTATGGAGCATACAAAGGTTTAATCAACGAAGATACTGTTCCTAGTCCTAAAAATGATTATGGTCTATCTCATTTATTAGCAGAATATTTTTTATCTATTCATATGCCTAAATCATCTTTCAGCATTATTCGACTAACAAATAGCTATGGCTGCCCTAAAGATTTAGATAGTTCCAAATGGTATTTAGTCCTAAACGATCTGAGTCGACAGGCATTCATGAATAGAACAATACAGCTTACTGGAAATGGGAAGGCAATAAGAGATTTTATATGGATGGGTGATGTTGTAGAAGCTATTTTAGAATTGATAGCATTGAAGCCAGAAGATGATATCTATAACATCTCGCAAGGAAGAATAACCTCGATGCAAGAAGTTGCAGAAATAGTACAAAAGGCATATAAGGAATATTCTGGAGAATCTATTCCAATAAAGACTAACGAAGATGATAATAGTTTGCCGGATACAACTTTGAAAGTCACCTCAAGGAAAATAAAGAAGAGAATAAATCTTTCAAGTAATGACAGGATGAAAGAGGAGGCCATTAAAATTTTTAGATTTTTAGAGGACTAATTTATGAATATTTTCCTTACTCAGGACTTAAGAAGCATAATAAGTCCTCTTTCTTTTACATAGGTATCACTGGACTTGCCATTCTAGTTAGCGCCATTTTTATTGGAGAGAGCATGTTTGATAGGCTTGGAGAACAAATATTATCAGCAGTGGGCTCAACAATAGTTGTTTATGCACACTTTAGAAACTACCGAACCTGTAAAGAGATTGACTGTTTATGTCACATTTAAGCTCATCTAGTTTTTAGTTACGGTAAACTGTCCTTATGGCTTTTAAAGAAAAAGTATTAGAAGATCTGAGGTCTTTCTTGCCAGATGAGGCTTTATTATTAAATGAAGAAGCAACTTCAAGACAGGCTGGCGGTCTTCATACAGAAGAGCCAGTAAATGCAAAATTGATAGTAAGACCTAAATCAACAGAGGAAGTATCTAAAGTCTTATCAATTTGTAACAAAGAAAAACAGTCTGTAGTTGTTCATGGAGGTTTAACGGGCTTAGTCTACGGAACTAGGACTTTTCCAGATCAATTGATCTTGTCTCTAGAAAGGATGAATGAAATAAACGAAGTAGATGTTGTAGGCAGAACCATGACTTGTCAGTCTGGAACTACTTTGCAAAATATACAAGAGAAGGCCGAAGAGCAAGGCATGATTTTTCCGTTAGATCTAGGCGCTAGAGGGTCTTGTTCTATTGGTGGAAATATATCTACAAATGCAGGTGGTAACCGAGTTATAAGATTTGGAATGACAAGAGATTCGGTTCTTGGTATTGAGGCAGTAACTCCAGACGGGGCCATTCTTTCTTCTATGAATAGAATGATAAAGAACAATGCGGGTTATGACTTGAAACAAATGTTCATTGGTACCGAAGGAACTCTGGGTGTGGTAACAAAATGTGTGTTGAGATTAAGAGAGGCACCAAAGAGCCAAAACACAGCTTTAGTTGGCATTGAAGATTTCACCTCAATTTTGAAATTCCTAAAACATATAGATTCTGGCTTAGGGGGCAACATGAGTGCTTTTGAAGTTATGTGGAAAAGTTTTTATGACATGGTGACAAACACACTACAAGAAAACTCTTTGCCTTTAAAACCAACCATGCCTTATTACGTTTTAGTCGAATCAATGGGATCAGATCAAACTAAAGACGAAGAACACTTTGAAGCTCTTTTAAGTGAGGCGCTGGATAAGTCATTAATATCTGACGCAGTTTTAGCGAAATCAGAGAAAGAAAGAAAAGGACTTTGGGCATTAAGAGATGATGTAGAAAAACAAGCTCAGTTTGGGCCCACTCTAATGTTTGACGTTAGTCTGCCAATAAGCCATATGGAAGAATATGTATCAAAGGTTAGAAAAAACCTAAATCAACACTGGGATCAATCTCACTTTATCGTGTGGGGTCATTTAGCCGATGGAAATCTTCATTTAGTGGTTGGAGTAGGGGATTTAAAAAGTGAGACAGTAAGGAAAATTGAAGAATCAGTTTATGGCCCTCTGCAGCTCATAGGTGGATCGGTATCCGCAGAGCATGGGATAGGCCTAGAAAAGAAGCCTTATTTGCACTTAAGCAGAACCAATGAAGAAATAGATTTCATGAAATCTTTAAAGAAAACCTTTGATCCAAATGGAATTTTAAATCCAGGTTTAATTTTTTAGGTAATTTTTAAAACCCTACTCTTCATAGGTGGAGTCAGCCAGTAATACTTCTGCAGCCGCAAGCGACATTTTAGAATTGCTGTGCCCTACACCTTTGATTATTTTGTAATTCCAATTAAATTCTAGATCATGTTTTTTAGCCACATCAGATGAAGATATAAAAAAATTATTGGCCCTTTGAAATCTATTTTTCCCTTGTTTATTAGCCCCTTTGGATTGATTAACTGACGAGGTTATTTTTGTATCTTTAGATCCGATTAAGACTGATAATTTCATTTTTAAAAATCTCCTCAAGTTATCTGAGCTAAGTTTTGATGGCGGCTCTTTAATTCCATAAGGAAATTTCCACCCTCCTAAAAAGGTGTACCATCCAGCATTTGCGGCCACAGCTTTTTTTATTTTTGGCATATCTGACATCAATAAATATCTGTGAACAAATTGAGCCCCACCCGAGTGTCCATAAATCATGTATTGATCAGTCTTAACATTAAATTTGTTTCTATAAAAATTAAAAAGCAAATCTATAGATCCGTTTAAGTAAAGCTTTGTGTCTGATTTTATTTTTCCACCAGAAGAAGACATTTGCAGGGTGTTGTAATTTGGAAAGGTCGACTTAATGAACTCTGGAGCAATCAGGATTACGTTCTTATTGTTTGTTAGGCTTGCCCATACCTCTATATAGCCGTCAGCGTTCCTACTATTCCCATGAATAATAAATAATATTTCAGTTTTATTATTTATTTCCTTGGGCAGCTTATAAAAGATATTTATAGGAGGTTTTTCCCAATCAGAAAAGATAACCCTTTCAATATCAGAAGAAAATACAGGCAAGGCCAACAGAAAATATAGAGAAGAAAAAAATGCTCTAAAAAGATTCATCTTTATTCAATTGTAAATATAGCTCTAGGCTAGGAAGATAAATTTTGACAGAAACACCAGAGTTAAAAACCAAGCCCCAGAAGAAATCTCTTTGAAACCGCTCGTGGCCATTTTCAAGGCTACATATGCAATAAAGCCTAGGGCTATACCGTTAGCTATAGAGAACGTTAAAGGAATCATAACAATTATGATCAAGGCAGGTAGAAGCTCTGTTGAATCTGACCAATTTAATCTATCCATTCCGCCAAGCATTAGTATGGCGACATAAATAAGGGCTCCAGCAGTAGCATAGGCTGGAACTATTGCAGCAAGAGGGGAAAAGAAGAGTGCAATCAGGAATAATAGCCCAACAGTTATAGCAGTTAATCCCGTTCTTCCTCCGGCTTCAACTCCTGCAGAGCTCTCAACGTAACTTGTCACGGGCGAGCACCCAAAAACAGTACCTATAACACTTGAAGTGCTATCAGCCTTCAATGCCCCATCAAGCCCTTCTGCATTTCCAGATTCATCAATTAAATTTGCTCTATTTGCTACGCCCAATAGAGTACCAGCTGTGTCAAATAAATTAACAAACAGAAAAGACATGATAATGCTAATCATCGCCAGATCTAAAGCGCCCATGATATCTAGTTTCATGAAAGTTGGAGCAATCTCGGGAGGCATGGAAATTAAACCATTCAATTGAATTAGTCCTAAAAATACACCAATAAAAGTTACTGTCATCACTCCAATAATGATCGCTCCAGTAACTTTACGCACTGCAAGCATAGAAATTAATAGAAATCCCAAAGCGGCAAGAAGCGTTTCAGTTTGAGAAAAATCTCCAAGACTTAGGAAGGTTGCATCATTTGAGATAATAATTCCTCCATTTCTCAAGCCAATAAAGCCTATAAAAAGCCCCACTCCTGCTCCCATAGCAACTCTTAAGTTTAGAGGGATACTATCTAGCATCCATCGTCTTAAGGGGGTTACGCTCATAATTACAAAAAGAACTCCAGCTAAAAATACTGCCCCCAGGGCTATTTCCCAGGAATATCCCATTTCACCAACAACTGTGTATGTAAAGAATGCATTAAGCCCCATTCCAGGAGCTAGACCTACAGGCCAATTAGCATAGAGCCCCATTGCAAAACAAGCTATGGCGGCTGCTAGGCAAGTTCCTACAAAGCTCGCACCAGGATCCATGCCACTTGCTGCCATCATTTGTGGGTTTACAAAAATTATATAAGCCATTGTGATGAAAGTAGTTAAACCTGCCATTAGCTCTTTACTAACAGTGGTCCCGTGAGACTTCAACTGGAAATAATCTTCTATGAATTTCATGCTTATAAGGTTAATCATACAGATTAGAAATGCAATAAAAAAAGAGTTGCACCAAGGTATTTAACAAATAAAAAAGATGCACTCTTTAGGTGCAAAATTTAGAAAAATTCATTGTAATTAAGGCATAGAATTTGTTACTGGTTCTGTTAAGATTCTAATCTTTAATTTAAACAATCCTAAAGGTACAAAGAATGAAAAAATTCGACTCAAAAGGAAAGCTTTTTCTTAGCACAATAGCACTATTTGTAAGTGTAAATTTGGTCTCAGAATCACTTATAGAAGAGGTTGTTGTAACTGCTGAAAAGCGAGCAGCAAGTTTGCAAGATGTTTCTAAGTCAGTTACTGCCCTAACTGAAGAAGAACTTGAAACGAAAAATATTGTTGATTTTGTAGGCCTTAGCGCAATTGCACCAGGGGTGACAGTAGCTAAAAATGAAGGATATAAGACTGTTATTTCTATCAGAGGGGTAGGGGATGAAACAAATCAAAATGCTATAGCCGCTCCTTCTGTTGCCTTGCATATGGATGGAATCTTTGTTGCCTCTAAATTCTCACTTCGAACCGATTTTATTGACCTTGAAAGAATAGAAGTTCTTAGAGGTCCTCAAGGTACATTATTTGGTCAGAACTCCACCGGAGGGACCATTAATGTTATTAGTAAGAAACCAACCTTAGACGAAGTATCAGGAAAAGTAGATCTTACTTTAGGAGACTATGGACTTACTAAAACTAGAGGTGCAGTTAATTTACCTCTTTCTGATACTGTCGCAACAAGAATGTCCTTTGTTATAACAGATAGAGATGGATTTACTGACAATATAGTGACAGGACAAGATCTAGATGACGCTAATCATGTTAGTTTTAGATCTGATTGGATTCTAGAACTTTCTGATTCGGCAAGCTTACGAGTTTTTGGCCAGTATTTCGATGCAGATAATAATGGTGCCGCAATGAAAGGACTCGATGATGCTACTTCAGATCCTAGAAAATTAGCACAAGACTCTAGATCAGAATATGAGCTTTCATCTGAAATAATTGGAGCAATATTAGACGTAGAGTTAGGTTTTGCGGGCTTAAAGATTCTTGCAAGTAAACAAGAAGATGACATCTATGTAATGCGAGATAATGATCGCCATAATTTAGGTGATGTTCATGCTTCTGGTCCATTAGCAGGCATTCCTTATATTCCGGCTGAATATAGACCTGAGACCTCGGTAGTAGACACAACAACTTTTGAAGTTAATTTAATTTCTAATGAACCTTTAAATGGAAAGATAGACTGGATATTAGGGGCTTTATATTTTGATCACGAAATAGCTAACTCTATTTATGAAGTTAAAGACGTAAACAATATTAAGCAAGTTGATCAAATCGACGGAGTCTATACTCCATACGTTCACGATCCAGTTTGTGCTACGGATCCATTTGCGGGAGTTTGCTTTGCAGCTTATGACGCCGAATTAGGTTTTGTATCAGAAGCTTACCCCACAAGAGAGTCTAAATCTTTATATGGCCAAGCAACTTATAACGTAAGAGACGACATGCGCTTCATATTTGGCCTTAGATATACGGAGGATTCTTTTTCAAGTGATGTAACAAACTTCTTTGGTTTGCAAACTTATTTAATTGAGGACGAGATAGATGAAACAACTGGAAGGATAGCGATCGAGAGAGACATAGACGAAGACACTATGATTTATGCTTCTTACACAAAAGGCTTTAAACCAGGAGGAAGTAATCTTACTTTTGGATATCCTGAAGACGATGAAGGGTTTGGCGCCCAACCAGCTCCACAGTTAATCTTTCCTCTATTTGAAAGTGAAATTATTGACGCCTATGAATTTGGTATAAAAACAGATCTTCTAGAAGGAAGAATGAGAGCAAATATCTCAGCCTTCTCTTATGATTATGAGAACCTTCAGTTTCAGTCAACAGATCCAGATATTTACAGAGGAGGTGTAGCAAACATCCCTGAGTCAGAAATGAGCGGACTTGAGCTAGAATTAATAGGAGTGCTTTCGGACTCTCTAACCATGGACTTAAGAGTTGCTTTTTTAGACACAGAAATAACAGCTGACTACGAAGCCTTAGACAATATCAAGGCAGAACGTTATTTCTTCGGAGAAGAACCTCTTAGATATGCCCTTAGAGAAAACATAAAAGGCAATCAGTTAGCGAAGAGTCCAGAATTCACAGCCAACCTAGGCTTGCAATATGTTACTGAACTAGAGTCTGGTAGAACACTTAGATCAACCGCAGAGCTAATACACAGAGGAGACTTCCAACAACGAGTATTCAATAGTCCATTCGTTGATAAAGTAGATGAATATACTGTATTAAACTTCACGGCCAGCTTAGACCTTAATGATGATAATTGGGGACTAGACTTAATGTTACTTAATGCAACTGATGAAGACGGTATGAACTCAGCTATGACAGATGTATTTGGAGTAGCAGGAACAGGTATAGAGCTAATTCCTCCAAGACAAGTCATGGGTCGAGTTAGTTACGAATTCTAAAGCTAGTTTAGAATAAAAGGCGATTTGAACTGTGCTATCATCAAGCACAGTTTAATCGTAATTAAATTCCATGGAAAAGCTCTACATTAAATCAGAAGAATTAATAGAAGATTCATTCCAGCTAGCCTGGAGAATTTACGAGAGTGGTTATAGGCCTAATCATATTATAGGTGTTTGGAGGGGCGGCACTCCCATAGGAATAGCAGTTCAAGAGCTACTGGAAGTCTTAGGGGTTCAATCAGATCATATTGCTATCAGAACGTCTTCCTATTCTGGAATGGGACAACAAAATAAAGAAGTCAAAGTTTATGGCCTAAACTACATGATAGAAAAACTTAAAGCAGAAGATTCTTTATTAATAGTAGATGATGTTTATGATACAGGCCTCTCTATACAGCAAATAATCACTGATTTAAAGGAAGCACTAAAAGACGATTCACCAGATATAAAGGTTGCAACGCCTTACTTCAAACCAAAAAATAACAAAACAGAGTCTAATCCTGATTATTACTTACATGAAACGGACCAATGGCTGGTATTTCCTCATGAATTAGAAGGCTTAACCAAGGAAGAAATCAAAACCAATAAACCAGAGCTTAAAAAGCTCATTAGTAAGATAACTCCTTTATTAAAAAACAAATAACAGATATAACTATGAAAACTAAGATACCCCCACCAATAGTAACTCTTGTCAGTGCATTAGTAATTTTCTTTTCAAGAGAATTGTTCCCAAACTATGTTTTTGAGTATCAAAGCATGTTGAGCATAGCGATTTTTATCTCTGGGCTTATGATATTGTTAAGTGCTGTTTCTTTATTCAAGGAAAAAGAAACAACCGTAAACCCAATGAGTCCTGAAAAAGCTTCTAGCCTTGTTGTAGATGGAGTTTTTAAGTACACAAGGAATCCAATGTATCTAGGCATGTCAGTAGTGCTTCTCTCTATCTCAATTCAATTTAACCTTATAGGAGGCCTATTAATAATTTCTTTATTTGTGGCATACATAACAGTTTTTCAAATAATTCCCGAAGAAGAGGCCATGGAAGAAAACTTTGGAGAAGAATACCTTTCTTTCAAAAGAAGCACTAGGCGTTGGATTTAATATGAAAAATTACCTTCTAAGCCTTATTAGTAGGACTCTTATGGTATAAATCATCTTATATAGGAGAAAAATATGTCTGATAGAGAACAAATAGAAGCAGGAGTTCAGCTTTACTTTGATAGCATGTATGAGTCGAGTGCAGATAAAGTAAAAGAAGCTTTTCATGAAAATGCAATGATTACAGGATATTTACATGGAAGTTTAGGCGAAATGACAGTTAATGATTTTGCTGACTTTGTGACTGCACAACAGCCATCTCCAAAAGAAAAAGGAGAAGAGGTTCTTCTCGAAATAGTATCTTGTGAGATTGCTGGTCAAACAGCTTGTGTTATGGTCAGAGATGGCTATCTGGGTATGACTTTTTTAGATACATTGTCTTTTCTTAAGGTAGACGGACGATGGAAAATCTATAATAAGTTGTACCATGTAGAAAAAGATTAACTAAAAAGGAGAAAAATTATGTTTAGTCATGTAATGGTAGGTGCTAACGATATAGAAGCATCAAAGAAATTTTACGATGAAGTTTTAGGGGTTTTGGGATGCGAGCCAGGCGTCTTGTCAGTAAACCCAACAGGACACAAGCGATACATGTATTTTGTAGATGGAATCATGTTTTTAATTTCAGAACCCATAGATGATCAAGATGCTAGTCATGGAAATGGTAGCACCATTGGTTTTAGTGCCAATGATCCAGAGATGGCCGATGCTTGGCATGAAGCAGGAATTAATAGCGGAGGGACTACTTGTGAAGATCCTCCTGGACCAAGAGAGGGAATGGGAATGAAGTTTTATTTAGCATACTTGAGAGACCCTTCAGGAAATAAACTGTGTGCTATTCACAATATGAATTCATAAAAAGGACAAAAAAATGAACAGAAATATATTATCAATCACTTTTGTCTGCTTGGTCTTCTTGGCCTCTTGCTCTTCGCAAAATCAAAACAAACAAAGTGAAGCTAACATAGAAATAGTGGATAAATTCTTTGCAACTGTACTGACAGAGCCAGAAAAAACGAAGGACCTAATCCATGAAGATTTTAAGTTTGAATTTATGGGCATTTCTTCTTTATCTGGAGTAATTTATAACAAAGAAGAATATTTTGATGTATGGCTAGGGGAGGTAATCCCTCAAGTTTTACCTACAGGAATAGAGTTAACTATAGTCGGTAAAATAGCAGATGATGAAGGTGTTGTTTTTCAAGTTGAGGGAGAGGCAGAAGGTATTAACGGCGAATACAACAACAGATATGCCATGGTTTTCAAGATTAAAGATAACAAAATAATTTCCTTTGAAGAATACACTAGTGATTTACTTGTAGAGACAAGACTATATAAAAAAGAAGTAGTAGATCAAAAATAATTTAGGATGAGCAAGGCCTACCCAATAGCCATAGCAGTTAGCTTAATTTATCTGGTGCTCTATGTAATCCTAGGGGTTACAGGGGTTCTTTTTTATTTAGAGACTGATGCTGAGCCCATCGGCTCTATATCAGGCTGGTGCGAAAGGGTGACAGCAGGTATTTTTAGGGAAAATGCAAATGCACTTAGTAATCTAGGTTTTATGATCGCTGGATTATTAATGTTTAAAAAATTAACCAACGATGAAGCCACGAATAGTTCTAAGAATAACTTCACAAGTTTAAACAAACTAAGCGTTCTTTATGCAGGAGCTGCTATTTATTTAGGGCCTGGTTCTATGCTTATGCACGGTACCCATACAGAGTGGGGTGGTTGGGCAGACAATTTAAGCATGGTCATGTATATCCTTTTTCCCTGGCTATATAACCTAAAAGAAATGGGAAGGTGGAGCTCCAATAAATTTCTTCAAGTATATTTCTCTATAGTAATTGTTTATGCAGTGGCCAGGTGGTTTTTAGGAGGAAGATTAGGAATAGGGTTGGACTTATTTGGTTTGTCTATAGGTCTTTGGGTTATTTCAGAGACTCTTTATAGATTCTGGTCTCCGATGTTTAGGTGGGCATCTGGTTTAATAGGTTTTGTTGTTGCAGCGGTTTTTGGCATTACACCGATGGAAATATTTTCAGATCTTGAAACTTTTTGGTGGGTAATCTTGTTTTGGATACCTGCAATATTTGCTTCTGAAAAACCTAGAGTGGAAAGAACCTATACTCCTTGGTTTTTTATGGGCATGGCGTCTTATATGATTGCCTTTGCTATTTGGCTTCAAGGTCAACCTAACAACCCTTCAATTTTTACTGAACAAATGTGCAATCCAGATTCTTTAATACAACCACATGCAATATGGCACCTATTAACGGCATATGCTACGTGGTGTTTCTTTATGTTCTTTAGAACAGAGAAGCAGATAAGTCAGTAGGAGTTTTTTTGAGATCCTTTAAAGAACTTATTTCTTCCAGTATTCCTACTGAGGATAACGTTATACAGAGCAAGGAATCAATCGGACCAGTTCTTTTTGACCTTTCTTCCCAGAAGATACCTGAGTCCTTTTATCAGAATTGCATGTCTTTTTATGAAAAAAACCTTACAAATAAATTTAGAGATATTTATGAAGGGAAAGAAGTAAATCTTAGTGAGAATAAATCAGTAAGCCACTTCGAATATAGGAAACCCATCGAGGACCGTAACCAAGAATACTTAAGGCATCAGAATGAGATGCTAGAGAAATCTAAATCTCTAAAGAAGGATATAGATGGGCCTATAGTCTTTTTTGGGATAGGTGGGTCACAATTAGCACCCTCCTTTTTGCACGAATCCTTGATGACCCACTTGGAGCATGAAGTTATTTTTATTACCGGAAGTGATTCTGACGAATTTAATGAAAAACTTAGAGGGAAAGACCTATCTGAGTGTTTATTTATAGTTGTTTCAAAATCATTTTCAACGATAGAAACATTAGATGCATACAAAAAAGTAACCAATTTAAATTATTTGGAAAGGACTTATGCGATAACAGCATCTCCCTTAGAGGCAAAAAAAATAGGCATTCCAGAAAAGAATATTCTGGAATTTAATCCCAATACAGGGGGAAGGTTTTCTGTTTGGTCTCCTGTTAATTTTTTAATGCCACTACTTCTAGGCGAAGATTCCTACACTTCATTCTTAGAAGGAGGAAATTTGGTAGATAAGGAAATTCTAGAAAGAAAAGAAGAAAGTATTATTTTGGCTCTTTCTATCCAAGATATTTTTTATAACAATGTCTTGGGTGCTCAAACAAACTTGATTCTAAATTACGACTGGAAGCTTAGATCTTTTTCTAAATATGCCCAACAAATAGAAATGGAATCAAATGGTAAAAGAGTAGACCTTAATGGAAATAAGATTGAACACCAATCTAACGCTATTGTGTGGGGAGGGTATGGGCCAGAGTCGCAGCATTCTTTTTTTCAGCAGATTTATCAAGGAACAAAAAACTATAATATTTATATCATTGCTTCAATAAAGGATAAAAATAAGCTCAATTTTTCGCAATACCTAGGTCAAGCAAAATCTTTGGAAGAGGGCACCTCTGAAAATATTGAATCTTTTAAGGAAAGTGAAAGTAAAGCATTTACTAAAATAGAACTAGATGACATTACACCTAGGTCTCTAGGTGTATTGATGGCCTCATGGGAGAACAAAACTATTTTAAATAGTCTTTTTTGGAATATTAATGCGTTTGACCAATGGGGAGTTGAGCTTGGCAAAGAAAACACAAAAAATTTTACAACTAATTAGGTTGTAAAAAAGGGCCTTTCGGCCCTTCTTAATTTAATATCTACTTAGGACCTGATTCAGGCTGATAATCATAATAACCCTCTAAAGGGATCATTAAATGAACATAAGGTGTTCCAGCAAACATTACGTAAGGAGCGCCCGTTGTATAGTCAGTTGATTGCCCATCTAATGATGATGGATCTTTAGGCATAAGCATAATGTGGGCCCCAGATTCTATAAAGTGTTTATGGCCAGCATCCTTCTGAGCATCGGTATAAGGAATAAAATTATCTACTCCCAGGTCTCCATGTATCATCCAGATCCATCCATCTGCTTCAAGTTGAGGGACTTCATTTGCCTTGTAGGCATCTGCCCATGCTATAGCATTCTTATCTGAACAAGCTGCTACACTTGAATGTGGGTCTTTAAAGCCTCTTTCGGGCATAGGCATGAAAGGTTCGCACCTCCATCCATTGGTTCCTTCTCTTATAACCTTCCCAGATGCACCTATAACAGTTGCATGATCTCCTATGAATGAAGGAGCCGCACTTGTATAAGCCCAGATTTGCCACCTTTCAGAGGCATGTGATCCATAAGGCTCTGCAGAAGAGACGGAAAGAGAAACTAAAAGTGTAAAGATAGTTGTTAATGTAATTTTTAGCATATTTTCTCCTAAAAAATATTTAAAGAATTAATCTATATGATTAAGAACAAGATGTAAAATATCTGTCGTAAGGAGTTAGAAAATGGATATTGATTTAAGTGCAGAGGATCTAGAGTTTAAACAAGAAGTCAGAGACTTTTTTGAAGAAAACCAAATGAAACCAGGAGAAGATTATTTCTCATGGAGGCTAGAATGGTTTAAAAAAGCTAGGGAAAAAGGGAACTGGGATGTTCCTAAATGGCCTGAAAAATTTGGAGGACCAGGATGGACGCCAACTCAGCATTACATTTGGGAGCAAGAAACAGCCAAAGCAACTATTCCTTTTGACCTTCCATTTGGTCTCGGAATGTTGGCTCCAATCTTAATGAGTTATGGAACTGAAGAACAAAG
Organism: uncultured SAR86 cluster bacterium; assembly: GCA_902628375.1. GTDB lineage: Bacteria > Pseudomonadota > Gammaproteobacteria > Magnimaribacterales > Magnimaribacteraceae > CACOMS01. The sequence continues at coordinate 56,517 of CACOMS010000002.1, forward strand.
AGAAAGGTTCCTTCCTGATATAAGAGACAGAAAAGTAAATTGGTGTCAGGGTTATTCTGAACCGGGAGCCGGATCAGATTTAGCGAATCTAAAAACAAAAGCAGTACTATCAGAAGATGGAACACATTATGTAGTTAATGGATCTAAGATATGGACAACATTAGCTCATATGGCGGACTGGATATTCTGCCTTACTAGAACGGACGACTCAGGAATAAAACAACAAGGAATAACTTTTCTTCTTTTTCCAATGAAGCAGGAAGGAATTGAAGTAAAACCCATTATTACTTTAGGAGGCTCTCACACAGTAAATACCGTGCACTTCACAGACGTTAAAGTACCTGTAGAAAATAGAGTAGGAGAAGAAGGCAAGGGGTGGACTTATGCAAAAGGTTTGTTAGAGCATGAGAGAACAGGCTTAGCAGGACTTTCAAGATCTTTGGTGGCCTTAGAGAAGTTAAAAGATAATGCTCAATCTATAACAAGGGGGAATGGAACCTTAATGGATGACTCTGGCTATAAATCCAAGATAGCCGAATTAGAAATAGATCTTATGGCAACTGAATATACTGAACTTAGAAGCCTTGCAAGTGCATCTGCCGGTGAAGAATTAGGTCCTGAATCGTCGATACTTAAGCTGAAAGGAACAGAGATACAACAAAGAATTCAGAAATTGACGGTTGAAGCTAGTGGAGTTTTTGCTTCTGCTTGGGGAGATAAACCTGTAGGTCCACATTTTTCCAAGGGCGGAATGGCAGGCTATTTAAATAGCCGTTATTACACTATTTATGGAGGAGCAAGTGAGGTACAGAAAGACGTAATAGCTAAAAATGTACTTGGCCTAACAAGGAGTAAAACAAAGTGAATTTTGAATTATCAGAAGAGCAAAAAATGATTCAACAAAGCGTAGAGCGCTTTGTCCAAGAGAATTATGACCTCCCCACCAGGGTTAAGTTGTCTGGTGATGGAGTGGGCTTCAGTAAAGAATACTGGAATTCAATGGCAGAACTGGGCTGGTTAGGTCTTCCGTTTAGCGAAGACGACGGTGGTTTTGGAGGAAATCAGATAGATGTAATTGTAATCATGGAGCAGTTTGGAAGGGGTTTAGTGCTAGAGCCTTATCTCTCAAGTGTTGTTATGGCGGGAGGAGCAATTAAAAGAGGAGGAAGTGATAAGCTTAAGCAAGAGTTTCTTTCTTCTCTTATAGAAGGCTCCAAGCAATTATCCTTTGGCTATGCAGAATTACAAAGTAGGTTCGATTTGGATGATGTTGCTACCACAGCAAAGAAAGAAGGAGACACCTATGTAATAAATGGGCAGAAGTCTATGGTTCTAAATGCAGAGTCAGCCGATGCAATAGTTGTATCTGTCAGAACAGATGGAGCTCAAGTAGATAAAAATGGAATTTCTCTTTTTCTAGTAGACGCAGATAGTAAGGGAGTTGAAATGGAAAGCTTTCCTACTGTGGACGGTCTAAGAGCTTCAGAGATATCTTTTGAGAATGTTGAGGTTGATTCCTCTAGACTCATTGGACCCATAAACGAAGGCTTCGGGATACTACAAGAAGCAACCAATGATGCAATATTAGCATTATGCGCAGAAGCTGTTGGTGCCATGGAGGTTTTGTATAAAGATACAGTTGAATATACTCAACAACGAGAACAGTTTGATCATCCACTGTCTGATTTTCAAGTTTTACAACACAGGATGGTGGATATGTTCATGGAATATGAACAATCTAAATCAATGTTATTGAGGGCTACATTAGAAACAGTCCAAGATCCTATTGCGGCCCAAAAGACCATACATGGTCTTAAATATTTAGTAGGTAAATCAGGCATTTTTGTAGGAGAAAATGCAGTGCAGTTGCATGGAGGTATGGGCGTAACAGAAGAGCTTAGGGTCGGTCATTATTTTAAAAGACTTATAGTTATTGATTCTATTCTTGGAAATACAGACTTCCATTTACATAAATTTACTAATTTTGATTAATCAAACTGAGTTTTGGGCTAATACGCCATGGGGCGATGGAAAAGAGAAATATAGACTTGGTCTTAAGCCAATTTCTTTGCAAGAATGGTTTGAAGGACCTCCAGATGAAGAGCTTCTAAAGCACAAGACGAACCTCCTGCAGAATAACTATAAAGAGGTTGTTCAAACTGAAAAAGGTTCTGAGCAGGCCCAAGAAATTTTGGCTAATGTTTTGGGAGTGGAAAACTCTTACTATCCTGACTTTATTGCAGATTGCAGCTTAAAAGTTCAGGATGATCTTTGTTTGATAGAATCAAACACTCCCCAAAAGTTATTGGCCGCCTCTGTGTGTTCTCCTAGTTATTGGAATTTGAAGGATAAAATAGGAAAATCTTTAAGAGATGTGCATAAACCCGTCAAGACTCTGAATAAAAAAATTGGTGATCCAATAGAAAAATTTATTTCTAAGTCTCCAAAATTAAAACCTTTTGTTAGACAAAACTGGTTTATACATCAAGACACCATTAGGCTTCATTTAAAAGAAGAAAAGATTTCTAATTTGAACCCAGAAGATTGGTTCATAAGATCAGAAAGAGAAACCATATGTAAAATTCATGAAGAATATTCTCTTTTTTCAATTAACGTCAAGTTTCAGCCTCTTAAGCTTGTTCATCAATACCCGTCTCAGAAGGATGCATTACTCAAAAGCATTATCAGCCTTGATGAAGAAGAGACGAAGTATTTTGGCGGAGAAGAAAAAAGGACATTACTTGTAGAGTATTTAGAGAGAACTTAATAAAAATGAAGAATAGTAAAAAGATAGTAGTTAGTATTTTATTTCTAATATTGATGAGCTGTGGAGGTGGTGGTAGCTCTGATGGGGATACAAATTCAATTCCTTCTGTTCCAAATCAAACAAATGACCCCTTCGTATGGGAAACAGTTAACCCAGAAGATGTAGGTCTTGATTCTGTAAAAATTCAATCAGCTTTAGATTATGCTCTTCAAGAAGGGGGATTAACTCAGTCTTTAGTTATTATAAAAGATGGGAAAATCGTAGGTCAGGCATATAGAGGGATGACCAGTAATGAAGCAAATGCTCTATCTGCAGGATTAACTGATACACCTGCTCAGATTCTACTTGATTGGTACGGTACAAGAGATATGTCTAGTTTGGCAACGTCGTGGTCTACCGCAAAATCATTCACTAGTATATTAATTGGTATAGCTATAGATCAGGGACTTATAGGTTCAATCAATGAGAGTGCTTCAAATTACCTAACTGAATGGCAAGGAGACAATAGAGAATTTATAACAATTAGAAACCTCTTAGACATGAGATCTACACTCACACCCACATGCGGAGACAGAACAACCACTTCTCTGTATCCATGCCAAGCATGGGCTAGCAGTGGTGGAGCTTTAGTATATGCAGATGACCAGCTATCTGCTTGTATTCAGGCTCAAGTCGCTGATTCAGGTAGTCAGCCTTGGTACAACGGAGAATGGCAGCCCGGTAATTTTTATTACTCTAATTGCGACACACAGCTTTTAGGAGAGATCTTATTTAGAGCTACAGGCCAGGACCCATTTACATACGCTAGTACTCATTTATTTTCTAAACTAAATATGAATGCTTTCTGGTGGAGGGACAATACGGAGGTTGGCCAGGCTAATGGCAATTACTTAACATATTGCTGTTTAGATGCTACAACATCTGATTTCGCTAAATTCGGTCAAATGATCTTAAATGGAGGCGAACTAGGCGGACAGAGGATCGTATCTCAAAACTATATAGACATGATTAAAAATATTACGATGGATTCAAATGTTGGAAATTTTAGTTATGGGCTTAAGTTTTGGACGATTAGCACCAGTAATGTTCTAAATTCTTCAGGAGAATCTACTGCATTTCCTCCAGCAAATACAATTTACTCTACCATTGGATTTGATGGTCAGTACATAGCTATAGATTTTGAGAATAATATGATTATTGCAAGAAATAGTTTTTATCATCCAATAGAAAATATCAGCACTGATAGAAAGATGAAACTCACATATGGATTTTTAGAACAATCTAATTGGACTGCAACAGTCCCTGCTGGATTAGGTTCAAATTACAATTCACCTACTGGAAACACTTTTTCTATCCAACAACTTTTACTTAAGGTTAATGAGTCATTAAAATAATCACCTTATTCTATGGCTAAAGAAGAACAAACCCCGGAACACCTTAGGTCTAATAGATCTAAGATCTCCCAGTGGATTGGGAGGACCGTATTAAAAAGTATGGGCTGGAAGGTAGCAGGTTCTATACCTAATGAAAAAAGAATCTTAATTGTTGCAGCTCCTCATACTTCTAATTGGGACTTTGTAATTGGTATGGGTGCTCTTTTAGGATTAAATGCAAAGATAAGGTGGATAGGCAAGCACACTTTATTTAAACCTGGAATTAGTTGGTTCTTCCGTTGGCTTGGAGGAATACCTGTAAATCGTAAAAATCCTGCTTCGTTTATTGAAGACATCAGTAACATGATAAAAAAAGATAGAGGCTTAATGATCGGAGTGGCACCAGAAGGAACCAGAAAAAAAATCAACAGATGGAAGACAGGGTTTTTGAGGATTGCTAAAACTACTCAATCAAAGATTCTATTCATATCAATAGATGCACCTTCAAAAACTATAAAGATAGCAAGTACTTTATTTACACCAACAGAAGATAAAGAAAATGATCTTGAATTTGTAAAGAGCTACTTCAGAAATTTCAAAGGGATCAATCCTGAGCAGTCTTAATCTTCAATTTTTATTAAGAAATCTATAAGAGCATCTCCAACATCTGTTGGCTGCCTATAGGTAATGTCATGTGTACCTTCTTCAATTGTCACAAGCTTACAATGAGGTATACATTTGATTAACTGATTACTTCCATCATAGGGCACAACTCCGTCTTTAGTCCCCCAAATCGCCAATGAAGGAATATTTTTCTTCCCAAGAGAGGTGTACATTTCTCTAACATCAAAAAGATTAAAATTTCTAACAGTGGATAACAGGGACTCAGTAAAACCTTTGAAAGCTAGCTGTTTATTAAAGTTATAAAGGAACTCCTCCTCGTTTATAGAGAGTGGATCATCACTATATGAGGTTTCTGACATCCTTCCTACTCCATATATCTTGTCACTAAACACATGCCAAAACCACTCTCCAATCAAAGGGTAAGTAGACCAGCTATTTATTCCAGATGCTGTAATTCTAAAACCAGCTGGAGCTAAGAAAGAAGTACTCTTTACCATCTTAGGATTATCGTTTGCAAAATGGCCTATTATTGGCCCTCCCATGGAATAGCCCACAAGATGCACTGGACTATCAATATCTTGGCTTTCAATTAATTCCTTTAAAGTTTCAACATAAAGTCCTTTATCATAGTTAGTGAAAGGCCTTTCTGACCAACCCCTTCCAAAATGATCATATACAAGTAAATCAATTCCGTGAGATGTTAATTTTTTTATTAGGCCTTTCCAGACAAAACTAGGAGTAGAAAATCCGTGCACCATAACCATGACTTCTCTTGGTCGCGCAGTAGTTTCACTTTTATACCACCTATAATAAATATTTCCTCTTTTCACTTTAACCCAAGAGCCTTCAGAGGGAAGATCAGAGGCTTGAATCTTTTTTAATGGTAAAGTTTTTCGTAGATAGGGAATGCATATAATCAAAAGGACGAATAAGACAATAGTTGCTGAAGTCAATAGTATAATTTCCATAAGATTCAATTGAAGAATACATCATTAGTAAAAAAATGAAACATAACTTGCTAGGTATGAGCTTAGAAGAGCTAGAAGCATTCTTTATTTCTATAAAGGAAAAGTCTTTTAGGTCAAAGCAAGTTTTTCAGTGGATCCATCAGAAAGGTGAATCTGACTTTCATAAGATGACAAATCTTTCTAAAGATCTTCAATCAAAATTATCTGAACTTTGTATGATTGAAGCACCTGAAATCCTTTATGAGAAAGATTCGGTTGACGGAACAAGAAAATGGGTTTTGAGTGTTGGCGATGGCGATTTAGTTGAAATGGTACTAATACCAGAAGGAAAGAGGGCAACTCTTTGTGTTTCATCACAAGTAGGATGTGCTGTTGATTGCAGTTTTTGCGCAACAGGAAAGCAAGGATTTTCAAGAAATCTGAGCACTTCTGAAATTATCGGTCAGCTTTGGGTAGCAGAAAACTCTTTTGGATATCCTAGGGAACACTCGGACAAAAAGGTAACTAATATAGTGATGATGGGAATGGGTGAGCCGCTTTTAAATTTTGAAGCAGTCACTTCTGCAATGAAACTTATGATGCATGATAAAGCTTACGGTTTATCCAAAAGAAAAGTCACACTTAGTACATCAGGCCTTGTTCCTCTAATTGATAAACTTTCAGAAGTTACTGATGCTGCACTTACTATATCTTTGCATGCTCCAAATGATCGGTTAAGAGATGAGCTGGTTCCAATTAATAAGAAATATCCCATTGATGAGCTACTTGAGTCTGTAAAAAGATATGTGAGTAAATGTGGAGATAAAAGAAAAACGACTATTGAATATATCTTAATCAACCAGGTAAATGATTCTCTAGAGAATGCTGAAGAACTAAGTAATTTATTAAGAACATTGCCTTGTAAGATAAACCTTATACCTTTTAACCCTTTTCCAGGATCCTCTTATAAACGCCCTTCGAGCATGAGAGTGCAAACATTTAAGAAAAAACTTCAGAAAGAAGGGTATATAACGACTATAAGAACAACCAGAGGAGAGGACATAATGGCTGCTTGTGGCCAATTAGTTGGTAAAGTTAATGATAGAACTAGGCGTAAAGAACGATCAAAAAAGGACCCGGCACGAATACAAACAAAATCACTATAAATGAAGTTAAAGATAGCTATAGTTGGTGCAGGAATATCAGGCCTTACTGCAGGAATTCTTCTAAAAAAACTGGGTCATGATGTATCCATCTTTGAAAAATCTAGTTCTATTTCTGAATATGGAGCAGGAATCAATTTATCAAGGAATGCCACAATATTATTAGAAAGGAGTGGCCTCCTAGAAGGATTAAAGGATATAAGCCAATACCCTTCTAGATCAATAATAAGAAATTATAAAGGTTCAAAAGAGATAGCTTCAAAAGATCTGAAGGGTTTAATAACTTGCGATAGAAGAGAATTAGTAAAGTTTTTGTCTAATACTTTTATTGACCAAGAAGGAGATTTACATTTATCAAATGAAGTGTATGAAGTTAATGCATCAACTGGTGAATTGTCATTTAAAAACAAAAAAAAGGAAAAAGCAGATCTAGTATTGGCTTGTGATGGAATTAAGTCCCTAGCTAAAGTTAATAATTTTAAAGAAATTGAAGCTAAATTCTCAGGCTATGTAGCTTGGCGAGGAATTGTAGACATAGAGAACCTGCCAAACCTAAAGAAGCTTAAAGATATTAATATTTATTATGGGCCAGGTGCCCATGTTGTCCATTATCCCATTGGACAAAAAGGGAAGATTAATTTTATTGCCATTCAATCCTCACCAGATTGGCTAGGAGAATCGTGGAGAACTCAAGGAAAGAAAGAAGACCTTCTAGAAGAATTTAAGGATTGGGATAAAGACATACTTAGGCTATTTAGTAATTGCAGTAAAGTTTACAAATGGGGTATTTTTGATCGCAAGCAATTAAAGAGATTAGTTGATTCTAAATTAGTTCTAATGGGTGACGCAGCTCACCCTATGGTTCCTTTTATGGGTCAAGGTGCATGTATGTCTATAGAAGATGCATATATTTTTTCTAGGCTACTTGAAGACCATCCAGAAAATCTGAATAAAGTCTTGGACGGTTATCAAAAACTTAGATTAAAAAGGGTAAGCTGGATGCAAAAAAGATCTAGAATACAAGGCAAGTTCAATCATGTTTCTAACCCGCTCATAGCTAAAATTAGAAATCTAGCTACTAGATCGCTAATATCAAGAAATATTGAAGGTATACATTCTTACGACGCAGATTTGGAGTTGTCTAAGCTTTAGAGGTCGCCTTTAGCTCTTACTTCGCTCTGATTAATTGTAAATTGTTCTCCGTATCTGGCTTCTAATTTTTTTTGATTTTCTAAGATAACCTCAACTGGATCAAGTCCCAAAGACATGCATGCAGTTACCCAATACCACATAATATCTCCCAACTCTCTTTTCATATGAAATATATTGTCTTCGTTGGCCGGCTTTCCCTGAAGAAACATTTTTTTCACTATTTCTACAAACTCTCCTCCCTCACTGCTCAGACCAAGAGCTGCTGTCATCAACCTAGGTACATCTATATCTGATTCATCATGTATAGACTGAAGTGAGCTCTTTAAAGCTTCTATATCTAAACTAGGATCACTAGTGACTTTTGTTACAAAATCACAATAAGTCTCAAAAAATTTATCTGCTTCTGACATATCTGTAATGTCACATATAATAACTTAAGATCCACTTTAAAACATGTTCTTTGATAAACATTTATGGGACATAAAATAAGTCATTTTAAAACTCTATTCATTTAAAAAATTAGTAAAATATCAGAGTGGATGTCTCCTATATTTTTCAAAATCTAAATAATGCACAAAGGGAAGCTGTATCTTCCGAATCTCAAAGCCTTCTAGTTTTAGCAGGCGCTGGTTCTGGAAAGACAAGAGTAATAGCGCATAGAGTTGCTTGGATAGTAAAGGCCCTTAATATTAGCCCTCAATCTCTCCTCACAGTTACCTTCACTAATAAAGCGGCAAGAGAGATGAGAGGAAGAATAGAAGAGATACTCGAAGATCAATTGGGAGATTTTTGGTGTGGAACCTTTCACGGAATCTCTCATAGGATTTTAAGGAGGCACTGGGAAGAGGCTGGTTTAAGAAAAGAATTTGCTATTTTAGATAGCGAAGATCAGCTTAGGGTTGTTAAGAGAGTCTGCAAGTCTTTACAAATTGATGACTCTAAATGGCCTGCCAAGCAAATTCAGTGGTATATAAATAAAGAAAAAGATGAGGGCAGAAGACCTGAAGACGCTGAAACCGGAGATTACTTTAGTGAACAAATGACCAATATCTACTCAGAATATCAAGCTTTATGCAATCAGGAGAGTTTAGTTGATTTTGGTGAGCTTTTATTAAGAACTTACGAATTAATTGATGGAAACGAAAAAATATTGAATCATTATAGGGCCAGATTTAAACACATCTTAGTAGACGAATTTCAGGATACAAATGAAGTTCAGTACAAATTCCTTTTGTTATTAAAGGGCAATGAAAACAACATTTCTGCTGTAGGAGATGATGATCAATCTATTTACGGTTGGAGAGGTGCAAAAAGCGACAACATTAATAGATTTACTAAAGATTTAAAAAACACCCAGGTTGTTAGATTGGAGCAGAATTATAGGTCAACACAAGTCATATTGGATGCAGCAAATTCTGTTATACAAAATAACTCAGGAAGGATGGGCAAAGATTTATGGACAGAAGAAAAAGAGGGAGAAAAAATATCAGTTTATTCTGCCTATAATGAAGACGACGAAGCTAGGTATGTAGTAGGCACAATTCAAGATTGGATAGCACAAGGCAATAATCTTGATGAAGTGGCAATACTTTACAGGTCCAATGCTCAATCTAGGGCCTTAGAGGAGGCTATTTTAAGAGAGTCACTTCCTTACAGGATTTATGGAGGTCAAAGATTTTATGAAAGAGCAGAAATCAAAAATGCCATGGCATATATTAGATTAGTCTTTGGGAAAGAAGATGATGCCGCTTTTGAACGAGTAATAAATATTCCCCCTAGAGGCATAGGAGCAAAAACACTCGATATCATTAGAAATAAAGCAAAAGGAACTAAACAGTCTTTATGGATGGCATCTCAAGAGCTTATAGATCTAGAAGAGCTCCCTCCTAGGGCTATGCAATCTGTTCAAGGTTTCATTTCTGATATGTATTCTCTTTCCTTAGAGGTAAAAGAAATGGATTTAAAAGGGCTTGTAGACTTTATTATTGAAAGAAGTGGTTTAATTGATTATCACAAAAAGGAAGCAGGTGAGAAAGGAAGAACTAGGGTAGAAAATTTATCCGAATTGGTAAGTGCAGCTGACGATTTTATGGTTCCTGCACAAGAAGAAGAAATATCAGAACTTAAATCATTTATAGACCATGCCGCATTAGATGCAGGAGATGCACAAGCAGAGGAACATGAATCAGCTATTCAGCTAATGACATTACACTCTGCAAAAGGGTTGGAGTTTCCTTTAGTTTTCATTACTGGATTTGAAGAAGGCCTTTTCCCTCATAGACTTTCTATAGAGGAACCAGGTCAATTAGAAGAAGAAAGAAGGTTGTGTTACGTGGGAATGACAAGGGCAATGAAGAAATTACACATTGTTCATTCTGAAATGAGAAATTTACATGGTTCAGAAAACTTTAATTCGGTTTCAAGGTTTTTAAAGGAAATACCCGAAGAGCTATCTTTAGAAGTTAGAACTGGAGGGAGCATTCCAAGATTGAAACAAAAAGAAAGGTCTTATATTCCAGGTGATGTACCAAATACAGAATTTAAAATAGGCCAAAGAGTGTTTCATGATTCTTTTGGAGAAGGAGTGATATTAAATTATGAAGGACAGGGCCCTAATGCAAGAGTAGAAGTGAATTTTGATTCAAGCACCACCAAATGGCTCATGGTAGAGTATGCAAACTTAAAGGGGATTTGACATATGAAAATAAAGTTAAGAATTATAGTTTTAGGTCTAGTGAGTTTATTTTTAGCATCTTGCTCAAATGATAGTGCTGAGCAGAGCACTGCTGAAGTTCTAGAAAATAATAAAACTTATGAGTGGACAATGGTAACAACTTGGCCAAAAAACTTTCCTGGCGTTGGTATGGCGCCAGAGAACTTTTCCAAAATGGTAGATGAAATGAGTAATGGGAGATTAAAGATAAAAGTTTATGGTTCTGGAGAATTGGTTCAGGCGTTTGGTGTCTTTGATGCAGTATCTCTAGGAACCTACCAGGCAGGGCATGGAGCTTCTTATTACTGGACAGGTAAGGTGAAGTCGTCACAATTCTTTACGGCAGTACCTTTTGGACTAACAGCCCAGGAAATGAATGGATGGATACATTATGGAGGCGGAAAAGAGTTGTGGGAAGAAGCATATGAGCCCTTTAACTTAATTCCCTTTGCTGGAGGGAATACAGGCGTTCAAATGGCTGGGTGGTTTAAAAAAGAAATAAACTCATTGGAAGATATCGAAGGAACAAAAATGAGAATTCCAGGGGTTGCAGGAGAGGTATTTACTAGAGCTGGAGGGGAGACCGTTCAGCTAGCAGGAAGCGATATATTCTTAGCTCTCCAACAAGGTGTGGTAGATGCCGCTGAATGGATAGGCCCTTATAATGATTTAACCTTTGGTTTTCACCAGGTTGCTGATTTTTATTATTACCCTGGGTGGCATGAACCTGGAGCCACTTTAGAAATAATTATTAATAAAGATGCATATATTGAATTACCAAGCGATCTAAGGGCTATAGTTAAGTATGCAGCAAGGGCGGTTAATCAAGATATGTTAGATGAATATACTGCAAATAGTTATAGAGCTCTAGAAGAGTTAGTAGAGAAGCATGATATAGAGTTAAGAAGACTCCCAGAAGACGTTCTGATCGAACTTAGAAAAATTTCAGAAGATTATATGCAAGAATTTATAAAAGGAGATGAAATGGCTACAAAGATTTATAACTCCTACTCTAAATACAGAGAGGAAGTCGTAAATTATCATCGAATCTCTGAAAAGGCTTATATCGAAGCCAGAGAACTTGAATAAAGGGCTACTAAAAATAAGAGAGCTTGGAAGGCAAGACTTTGTTGATACTTGGTCTTCTATGATGAACATAGTCTTATCTAAAGGAAAAGAAGATAGTGATGAAGTATGGTTTTTAGAGCACCAACCAGTTTTTACCTTAGGAATATCAGACTCAAATAACAATTTCCTAAAGAATACAGACATACCAGTCATGAGAACAGATAGAGGGGGCAAGGTCACTTATCATGGACCAGGTCAGTTGGTGATCTATTTTATATTCAACCTAAGAAGGCTTGGCTGGGGGCCTAAAAAGATGATCTTTGAGCTTGAAGAATTAATAGTGGAGCTATTAGATACATATGGAATTAATTCTGAAAGAGGGGAGATACCAGGAGTGTTTGTTGAAGAAAAGAAAATAGCCTCTATTGGAATAAAAATAAAAAGAGGTTTTACCTATCATGGTATGAGCCTAAACATAGATATGGATTTAGAGCCTTTTTCATCAATTAATCCTTGTGGGGTATCGTCAATGAAAGTTACACAACTAAAGGAATATACTGATATTGGTCTCCACCAAGTCACAAAAGACTTAAAGAATCTAGTGAAATTAAAATTTGAGAATCATTTTGAATAATCTTATTCCAGTAAAAAATATTTCTAAAGAAGGAGTAGTGTCAATTAAGAATGGCATAAAACCTAATATCAATTCTGAAGTTGAAGTAGAAAGAAAACCAGATTGGATAAGGTTAAAGCTGAAAGAAAATAGAAGATTCAGTTCTGTAAAGAACCAAGTAGAAGGAAGGAGACTTAATACTGTTTGTGAAGAGGCAATGTGTCCCAATATTAATGAGTGCTGGAATAATGGCACAGCAACCTTCATGCTCCTGGGATCAGTTTGCACAAGGGCTTGTAAATTCTGTTCTGTTGATACCGGAAACCCCAGAGGAAGGTTAGATGAGCTAGAGCCAGATAATGTAGCTAAATCAATAGAAGAGATGAGAGTTAAATATGCTGTCTTAACTTCCGTTAATAGAGATGATTTAGATGATGGAGGGGCGGGGCATTTCTCAAATACCATAAGAGCAATAAAAAAAAGAACTCCCGATGTAGATATAGAGGTTTTATGTCCTGATTTTAAAGGAGACTTAGTTGCTTTAAAGAAGGTACTAAGTTCTGGGCTACAGGTTTTTGCTCAAAATTTGGAAACTGTAAAGCGCCTCACACAACCAGTAAGAGACCCAAGAGCAGGATATGAACAAACTTTATTTGTTTTAGAAGAAAGTAAGAAATTGTTTCCAAAAGTAATAACTAAGACAAGTTTGATGTTAGGTCTCGGGGAAACGCATGAAGAAGTTATAAACAGTATTAAAGATATAAGGGACTCTGGAGTAGATGTCCTTACTTTAGGGCAGTATATGAGGCCTACTAAAAATCATCTTCCAGTTAAGAAGTGGATAAGGCCTAGCGAATTTGAAGAATTGAAGTATTTCGCTGAAAGTTTGGGTTTCATGATGGTTTTTTCTGGGCCTTTAGTTAGGTCATCATATAGAGCTGATTTATTGCAAAAACATTTAATCAAATAAAAGATTATTTGCTCTTTCCCTTTGGTACAATTTGCAACCAAAATTTACACCCAAAACATTGAGCGATCCTAAAGAAGACATACATGTCGCTAACGAGACATCAAATCCACTTGCAAAATTAATGTGGGTTTCTCTAGGGTCGCTGTTTGTTGGCTTAGGGGCTATTGGTGTAATTGTTCCCGGTCTTCCAACCACTCCTTTCTTAATTCTTGCAGCTGCATGTTATATAAGATCTTCGCAAAGGCTTTATGATTGGCTTATCAGCAATAAAAGATTCGGACCTTATTTAAAGGATTATAGAGAAGGGAAAGGGATACCTAGAAAAGCAAAGAGATTGGCTGTTGTAATGATAGTTGTATTTGTAAGCTTCTCTGTTGTTTTTGGTATAGAAGACCTAACACTAAAGATAGTGGTAGGTCTTCTGGGTTTGATAGGCCTCTTGTATGTTTTGTTTAAAGTTCCTGTAGCAAAGGATTAAAAAGTATATTTAAACGAAGCTGAAATACTTCTACCAGATTGGCCATAAAGGTCTAATTCATCATCATTCGCAGGTAGTCTAGAGACAGAAGCCCAACGATGGTATTTTTTATCTGTTAAGTTTTCGATAGCAAGACCAAAATTAAGATTTTCATTTGGTCTATAGAAAGCGAATAAATCTATAAGTCCATATCCTGAAATTGCTACTCTAGGATCACATGAATTATTTAAGCAAACAGGCTCAAAGTCATCATCACTTCTTTCTACTAAAGAAAACATTGTTTTCAATCCAAAGACTTCATTAGTAGAGTTCCAATTAAGACCCAATACCATTTCTTTGGGGTCTACTTCAGCTAAAGACACAACTTCGCCATTACTTTTAATTTCATCTCCTGAGCTTGAAGAAAGTGCTAAGTTTAATGAGAAGTTGTCTGAAACTCTTTTTTGTAGATCTAATTCAAAGCCATTTATTTCAACATTATCCACATTGTTGTATTGATAGATGCCAAGGCCTGTTTGGCTGAATCCAATTACTTCATAACGAATAAAGCCATCAACTTTATTTCTATATAGAGCCATTTCCCATGAAAGATCATCTTTGTTTCCTCTTAATCCAATCTCATAACTTTTACTTGTTTCAGAGTCTAGATTTGGATTAGGCACTACAGTGTAGTAAAGGAGGTAATTAGTAAAAACTATATTGGAGTTTTCATAATTAGGAGCTTTAAATCCTTCAGCGTATTGAGCATAACCTGTTAGCTGATCATTGAAGTCATAGAGATATCCAAGCTTTAAAGAAAAAGCATCGTCTTTAATATTATTAACTTGGTAATTTAAGATATTTGCATTTTCTAATAGTGCATCAGGCTTTGGATTTAACTCATATTCATCGTATCTAAAACCTAAATTTAATATTTGGTTCGAAGAAATTGATATTCGATCATTAAAAAATAAGGCCTTTCTTTTGGTTTCTGAATCAGGAAATGTTTTATTTGGATAAGTTTCTCCATCAACAGTATTAGTGGGTATATTTGTAATTAAGTTAATCTCAGTAAGCATTCTAGGTCTTTCTGTATCAGTATCATTAAAATCAAGGCCATAAACCATTTGATGCATACCATTAGTTTTGAAGGCTTCAAAAACAAAACCATCAATAGACTGATTAAAATCAAAGTCTCTTATTCTCATTGAAGGTGTAGGTGCTGCTTGCATGCCATTGTAAAAAGATACTTGATTCTGGACAGTAATTTGGCTTTGCTCTGTCTCTTGAGAGTATATTGATATATTCGCTTGATCATAAAATGCATTGCCTTTAGCTGTATCTAATCTGACGGTAAACCTTTCTCTTGTTCCTTCATCGTCACCAGCTGATGAGCTTATAGATCTAGGGCTAGGGAAGTAGACAAATCCCTGCTCAGAATTAATTTCCCATTTTCCTTCCCATTCTTGGATATCAGCTACTAAAGAAATTTTAAGATTTTCGTTAGGTTTACTTATAAATTTAGCTATCAAACTTTGTTGTTCTGCTTCTAAAGGATTTGCTCCCATAGAAAATCCATCATGAATCTCAATTTCTTCTAGCTTTCTATCAACCAATTGAATTAAGCCTTCGTTTGAATCCCCTGAATAGGCAACTAATAAATTAATCTTTTCCTGGTTATTAGCACCGTCATAGGCTGTGCTAACTGAGAGATATCTTTCTCCAGGCTCAGCAAGGTCAGAAGGATCTTTGGTGAAGTAAGCAACCGTACCTGCTAACCCATCTGAACCATACTCAACTGAGCTTGGTCCCTTAAGTATTTCTACCTTTTTTAATAAATCTGTATCTACCGTATCTCTTCCATAACCTACATAAGAGTCAGAAATTCTAACTCCATCAATTAGGAATATACCTCCCCCTTGAATTCCTCTTATTTGTACATCTTCAGTGAGAGCCCTTCCATATTGGCTTTCTTTTTGAGATGAAACTCCTGGAATAAATCTAACAAGCTGTTCCAAACCATCAATCATCTGGAGTTCAATATCAGCTTGGGAAATTGACGTAACTGAACCAATTACTTCACTTGCTAGTGTTGGTGTTCTGGACGCTACAACCACAATTTCTTCTTCTATTTCTTCATTTGCCAAGCCACTTAATGAAAAGGGAGAAACAATAGTTAATAAAAAAAGTAACTTTAAATTTTTATGCATTATATTATTTTCCTATAGGTTGGGTGTATTGGGCGGGGCTATTATATTTTCGTTAAGAGTCGTTATCAATAAATAAATTTGACTTTGTGAGACATTTTGAGACAAAATTTAATCTTAATTTTCTAATATTTATGCCCAAACTTTATAACTCAATAAAAATTGATCAAGGTCTAAAGATAGGCTTAAGGGATCCAGATGGACCTGAATGGTTTGTGGACATGACATACGATAGAAATAAGAGAACATGCAGAAAACTTGGATTGAAATATCAAGAGAACAGCAATAAAAATAAAGAAGAGGCTATTGTTGCAGCAAAAAATTTCTATCTTAATTTTCTTAAAGAAAAAGAAGAAAACTTAAGTCTAAAATTGCCCCAAAGACTTACTAGAATATTTACCTTATGCCTTTTTTTGTTATGGGTTTCCGGAGTAGCTTGGTTAATAGCCGAAATAAATTCAGAACAATCCAAAAACACTGTAACCTTAAAAAATTACTTAATGGTCTTACATGGATTATTCGTGATACCTGCACTTATAGCCTTTGGAGGGTTAATTTATTCTCATTTTCCAAGCGGAGAAAAAATTAAGAAAAAAAAGAGATCTGGAATGTCACTCTCTTTATTTCTCGGCTTTCTTATTATTACAGGAGCATCTTTATTCTATTTAGAAGGTTCCTACATTAGGTTTCTAACAAGTTATTCTCATGCCCTTTTTGGAATAATCTTACTACCAATAATTTTTTGGCATTATAGAAAAAGATCAATAAACTAGATCCCCTCTATGAAGGGAAATTTACTTATAAATCTGGGGTCTCCCAAACAGCTTAGCATAGAGTCTGTTAAGGACTATCTTAAGGAGTTTCTTAGTGATGATTTAGTTATAGATTTTCCTAAACCCATACAAAAATTTCTAGTTAAGGGAATAATTGTGCCTTTAAGGCACAGGAAGACATTTGAATCTTACAAAAAGATCTGGACTGATGAGGGGTCTCCTCTGATTGTAATATCTAAAAAGCTAGCACAAAGAGTTCAAGACGAAACAGGAATAAAGACTGAAGTTGGAATGAGATATAAGGAGCCTTCAATAAAAGATGCTCTAAATAATTTAATAAACCAAGGTTGCGAAGAAATAAGAGTATTACCTTTATACCCTCAATTTACTGGTTCCTCATCCTTAACTTCTATAAATAAAGTTAAAGAGTTAAAGAAAGAGCTAAATAGCAAAAGCATCAACTACATCTATAAAGAATCCTTCTACAACGACCAAAATTACATTAAGTATTTAACAGAGAGCATTTCTGGGAAAATACCAGATAATATAGATTATTTATTATTTAGCTTTCATGGCCTCCCGAATAGACAAGATACTCAATTTGAACCTTCTTATAGTAGCCAATGCAAGGAAACTTCTAGGCTAGTAGCTGAAAAATTAGGATTCTCCGAAAAGCAATGGGGAGTGTCTTTTCAATCAAGATTAGGCCCGGGCTGGACTAAACCATTTACAGACAAAGTTTTGTCTAACTTGCCTAACGAAGGTAAAAAAAATCTAGCAGTTGTTAGTCCTGCTTTTTATGTGGACAACTTGGAGACATTGGAAGAATTATCTATAGAAGGCAAGAAGACTTTTTTAGACTCTGGAGGAGAAGAATTTACCTATATAGACTGCTTAAATGATTCTGATTTTGGAGTAAAGGTTATTGCGAGTCTTTTAGAAGAAATGAACTAGATTCTTTATCCACTTCTACAAATATTAATTCTTATCCAATTTACGAGTAAATTAGATTAGGCAGAAATGTGACCAGCTGCGGGAAGGCAGCCAAAACAAGCAAAAGTCCTAATTGGATTACAATAAAAGGAATCACCCCTCTATATATAGAAATAGTTTCTATTTCAGGGGGGGCAACTCCTCTCAAGTAAAACAAAGCAAAACCAAAGGGAGGCGTCAGAAAGGAGGTTTGTAGATTTATCGCTATCATTATTCCTAACCAGATTGGATCAACTCCATAAGCCATAACAATAGGACCTACCATAGGTATTAATATAAATATTATCTGTATGAAGTCTAAGATGAAGCCCATTAAGAAAATAACTACCATCACAACCAAGACAATACCTATTACACCTCCGGGTATCTGAGAAAAGATACTTGTAATTAACTCATCTCCTCCAAAACCCCTAAAAACTAGAACAAAAATAGATGATCCAATTAATATCATAAATACCATAGAGGTGATCTCAGTAGTGCCCTCTACAGCTTCCGTTAAATTCTTTTTATTTAACTTTCCTTTAGATAGTGCCAGTAAAATTGCACCAAAAGCTCCTACGCCTGCAGCTTCAGTTGGTGTTGCGATACCTGCTAGTATTGAACCAAGAACGGCCACTATTAAAAGAAGAGGCGGAGCTAAGTTAGTAAGTACAAGTTTTAAGGTGGTGCTTTGATTAGATTTTTCTACTTCATGAGCGGGGGCAGCCATCGGATTTAAATAAGATTTAATAATTACATAAGTTATATAGCTGAATACCAATATCATTCCAGGAACTATTGCTCCTAAGAATAAATCACCTACCGATACAGTTTTTGCTGAGAAATTACCTATGCTTAACTGAGATTGTTGATAAGCAGAAGAGAGTACATCCCCCAAAATCACAAGCGCTACCGACGGAGGAATAATTTGTCCTAGTGTGCCCGTTGCACAAATTGTTCCTGTAGCTAAGCTATGATCATAATTCCTGCCTAGCATTATGGGAAGAGATATAAGGCCCATTGCTATAACAGTAGCTCCTACTATTCCTGTACTGGCTGCTATTAATGCTCCAACTAATATCACTGAAATAGCTAGACTCCCTCTAAAGCCTCCTATTATTTCAGCCATATTTCCGAGTAAATCTTCTGCTAAGTTAGACTTCTCTAGTAATACCCCCATAAATACAAATAAAGGCACAGCTACCAAATTCATGTTTGTCATATCGCCATATAGTTTTATAGGGATTGCTCCTAAAAGGGCAGGCTCAAATACGCCAAATAAAATTCCTATACCAGCAAAAAGAAGAGATGTGCCAGCTAAAGTAAAGGCAACAGGGAAGCCAGCCATAAAAAATAAGCAGATGACAAAGAACATCAGAAGAGGAATGAGCTCAACCATCTTTAAGTCTCATAAAGTTTTTTAGTGTTTCTGAAATACTTTGTAAAAAAAGTAAAACACAAACAACCAACAGGAGTGTTTTTTGTAAATAGACAAGAGGAATTCCATCTGGCTCAGGTGATCTTTCCATTATTTTCCAAGAAAACTCTACAAATCCCCAAGAATATATAAATACTGTTATACAAAAGGGCATAAGAAAAATTAGATTTCCTATGACGTTTACCAATGCTTTTGTTTTGTTAGAGAAATTTCTATAAAAAATATCTACTCTTACATGCGAATCTCTATTAAGAGTAAAAGCAGCTCCAAGGAGAAAAAGAGCGCCATGAAGGTAGAGAACTACATCCTGCAAGAAAACAGAGCCCATATTGAGACCATATCTCAGCAGAACAACTAAGCAGGTTACCAGGACCATTGCTCCTACAAACCAAGAAGAAAACTTACCTATTGCCTCAGAAAGGCTATCTAGTCTAGAAGTCAGTTTATTCACAATTATGCAGAATATTATTTATAATTTAATTGAGGTAATTTATATGGATTTACATTTTTCACAAGAGGAACTTGATTTCCAGAGTTCAGTTAAAGATTGGCTAAAGGATAATTATCCTGAGGATATGAGAGAAAGATATTCCAATAGCCCTAATGGACATTTAACTAGAGAAGAACATATGAGATGGCAAAAATCTCTTTACGAAAGAGGTTGGGCAGGAATAAATTGGCCAAAAGAATATGGTGGTGCAGAGTTTACGGCCGCTCAAAAATACTTATTTAATAAAGAAATGGCTGCGGCGAATGCTCCATCAGTAGTGGCTTTTGGAGAAAAGATGGTTGCTCCTGTGATAATGGCATTTGGAAGCGATGAGCAAAAGAGTAATTATTTACCCGACATACTATCTTCTAAGGTTTGGTGGTGCCAAGGCTACTCAGAACCAGGCTCAGGGTCAGACCTTGCTTCGCTGAAAACAAAAGCTGAAGATAAAGGTGATCACTACCTAGTAAATGGAGCTAAAACGTGGACTACTATGGCGCAATATGCTGACATGATTTTCTGTTTAGTCAGGACTTCTCAAGAAGAAATCCCTCAAAAGGGGATATCTTTTCTCTTAATTGATATGCATTCTCCAGGAATTACTGTTCAGCCAATTGTAACTTTGGATAAAGCTCCAGATGGGGATCAGGAAATTAATACTGTTTTTTTTGAAAATGTAAAAGTCCCAAAAGAAAACCTAATAGGCGAAGAAGGAAAAGGGTGGACCTATGCTAAATATTTATTGGAATTTGAAAGAGGCAACGGTTACTCATCAGAACTCTATGAGCAACTAAATAGAGTTAGGAAAGTAGCAGGAACTATTAGTGCAAATGGTATTCCTCTAAGTGAAGACGATGAATTTATTAAAAAAACATCTGAGGTTGAAGTTCAAATAAATGCCATGGAGGCTACGGAGCTCAGAATACTTGGTAGTTTATCTGCAGGACAGAATGTTGGACCAGAATCCTCCTTGCTTAAAACCAGAGGAACAGAAATTGGTCAGTTAATAACAGAAATGGCTGTAGAAGCAGTCGATTATTATGCAATTCCTTTTAATAATCCTGGTCCAGGAAGCAACGAACTCCCTATAGGGAGTGCTTTTGCTAATACTTCTGCTCCAAGGTATTTTAATTATAGAAAAGCTAGTATTTATGCTGGCTCTAATGAGATTCAAAGGAATATAATGGCGAAATTAGTATTAGGACTGACATGATTACTCTTCTCTCACCTGCAAAAACTTTAGATTATGAATCACCTTTACCAGTGAAAGACTTTAGTGTTCCTGGAAATTTAAGACAGTCAAAGCAATTGATAAAGGCACTTAGAAAGAAAGATCCTCAAGATTTATCAGACCTTATGGGCCTTAGTGAAAAATTAGCCAACTTAAATTTTGAGAGAAACATGAACTGGGAGCCCCCAGTAAAACATTCTGATGATATTAGACAGGCAATATTTGCCTTTAAGGGTGATGTATATACTGGTTTATCTGCTTATTCTTTAAAGAAATCAGATATCAATTTTCTTGATAAGCATGTAAGAATTCTCTCAGGGTTATATGGGATTCTGAAACCCCTAGACCTTATGTCTCCTTATAGACTTGAAATGGGCACAAAACTTGAAACTTCAGAAGGAAAGGATCTTTATGAGTTTTGGGGACAAGAGATAACTAATTCTATCAATGAATCTATCTCTACTCATAAAAGCAAATACATTCTAAATTTAGCTTCAGTTGAATATTTCTCTTCAGTCAGAAAGGACTTATTAAATGGAGAGGTAATCAGCCCAGTATTCAAAGACTATAAAAATGGCAAGTATAAGATAATCAGTTTTTTTGCTAAGAAAGCAAGAGGCTCAATGACTAGGTATCTTGTTGAGAACAGAATAGATTCCCCAAAAGATATAAGCGGGTTTGATTATGATGGGTACAAATATTCAAAGTCAGAGTCAACTGAATACTCCCCCGTATTTTTAAGAAAAGCTTAAGAAGGTATTTCGCCGTCTAAGTATCTTCTTCTAGGTAATAGGTCTTCAAATTCAGGATCTTTATTTTCAGCTTTTGCTTTAAAAGCAACTGACATTTCATCTCCTATACCCATGGCATTATTCCATAAAGCTATGTGATTAAGAGATTCCTCTGTAGTGTGATCTCTTCCATAATTTAAAGATTCTTTAGTTCCTGCTATGGCTAGAGGTCCTTTAGAAGCTATATCTTTAGCAACCTCCATAACGCCTTTCATCATATCCTCTTTGCTTTCAAATATTTTATTTACTAGGCCGTGCTTAAGCGCCTCTTCAGGCACAAATCTTCTTCCTGTATAAGCCAGTTCTCTGACTATTCCTTCAGGGACTAGTCTTGGTATTCTTTGAAGAGTACCAACGTCGGCTGCCATGCCTATATTGATTTCTTGTATACAGAAGAAAGCATCTTTGGTGCAATAACGTAAGTCTGTGGCGGTAACTAAGTCCATACCACCTCCGACACATGCCCCCTGGATAGCAGAGATAACTGGCATTCTTGCTTTTTCAAGACAGCTAATAGTGTGTTGCAGATCCAAAGTAACTCGATAGGCAGACTCACTTAACATTCCCTTGTGTGTATTAGGCATAGAGTCTGAAGGAGCAAAGTTTGCTAGATCCATACCAGCACAAAAGTGCTTACCTTCACCAGACAACACTATTACCCTGGCAGAAGCATTATCTGAAAGAGTTTCTACAAGATGAGGCAGTTCCGACCAGAAAGCTTTATTCATAGAATTAAATTCATCCGGTCTATTCATTCTCACATGAGCAACTTTGTCTTTTATTTCAAAATCAAAACAGGTGTAATCCATTTTTTTCTCCTTTAGTTAATAATTTCTCTTAGTTTTTTAACGTTTATTTCTAGTTCATCAACTAAGTTTAAAGTTTCATGAACAGATAAAGCGCTTTTTTTATTTCTACTCATCCTCATTAAACCTTTAGCAAGTGCATCTAGATGTTTGTTTATTTCCTCGTTATTTTCCATTTATCTTTTACCTTCTTTTGATATGCACATTGTAAAAGAAAATAACTTGCTCACAAGTTAAAGTAGAATAATAGCCATGAACGTTAATGATTTAGCTTATGAGGTTAAAAATATAATAAAAGAGGCTTCTAGCAAGGTAATGGAAATATATTCCTTAGAAGACGTAGAAATTATTGATAAGCAGGATGGCTCCCCAGTTACTAAAGCAGATTATGAATCTAATGAGATAATAATTAAAGGCTTGAGAGATTTAGATCCAAATATCCCAATACTTTCTGAGGAAGGCAGTCAATTAACAAAAGAAGAACGCGAACTCTTTTGGATGATAGATCCTCTAGATGGAACCAAAGAATTTATCAATAAGAATGGCGAATTTACAGTAAACATAGCTTTGATTCACAAGGGCGAACCTATTTTGGGTTTGGTTAGTGCTCCTGCAATTGATGAAACCTTTATAGGAATAAAAGGAGAAGGGTCTTTTAAGATAAGTGGAGAACGTGAAAGCAAAATCAAACCTTCATCTGTAGGAAAAACTTTAAGTGTTACGATAAGCAGAAGCCATCAATCACAAAAAGATAAAGATTTCATTAACTCTGCTAAAAAATCCTTTGAAGGCATAAATAAAATAGAAACCGGAAGCTCCTTAAAACTATGTAGGGTAGCTGAAGGTGCTGCTGATATTTATTGCAGATTTGGCCCAACCTATCAATGGGATATTGCAGCCGGGCAGGCGGTAGTGACTTCTTCTGGAGGTAAAGTGAATTCGCTAGAAGGAGACTCTCTTACTTATAGATTTGATCCAGAAAAGAAAAATCC
This sequence comes from uncultured SAR86 cluster bacterium, assembly GCA_902628375.1. Classification (GTDB taxonomy): domain Bacteria; phylum Pseudomonadota; class Gammaproteobacteria; order Magnimaribacterales; family Magnimaribacteraceae; genus CACOMS01. Next base: position 80,064 of record CACOMS010000002.1, read on the forward strand.
AGAATTTTATTGTATTGGAGATGTTTCTTATGATTGGAAAAGTCTTATTTCATCTTCTTGAATTAAGCTATTTCTATAACGATTTTCCCAATATTTTGGTTGTTTAGCATAAGCTTATGAGCGTCTTCAATTTCTGAAATGTTCATGGTTTTGAAAATGACTGGTTTAATTTCATTTTTTTCAATTAGAGGCCAGACCTTACTTTCTAGATCCTTCATTACTTGACCTTTAAGCTCCTTGTGCCGTGCCCTTATCGTCGAGCCTATAATTTTTTGTCTCCTCATCATTAAATGACCAAGATTTATTTCACTTGTTATTCCTCCCATCAAACCTATGATGACTAACTTACCTTCTAGGCCAAGTATTTTCTGGTTATTGGAGAAATAATCTCCGCCAACAGGATCAAGAATTAAATCAAAACCACTTTTAACCCAAGAATTTATTTCTTCAAATGCTCCTTCTCCTCTAACAACCCCCTGTTTGCTACCTAGTTCTAAGCAAAATCTCAATTTTTCTTCGCTGCCTACTGTTACAAATGAATTAGCTCCAAACGAACTACAAAGCTGTATCGCAGCAGTTCCTATGCCACTGGCCCCAGCATGGAGCAGTATGTTTTGTCCTTGTGATAAGTTTCCCTCTAGAAATAAGTTAAGCCAACAAGTGGCAAAAACTTCTGGCAAGGAAGCAGATTCTATTAACGATAGATTGGTTGGAGTTTTTATAGCCTGAATTGATGGACAGCATACATATTCTGCGTATCCGCCTCCAGCTAGTAGAGCACAAACCTCTTCGCCAATTCTATTTTCGCTTACATTTTCTCCAACTTTTACTATTATTCCAGAACACTCTAAGCCCAAAATATCAGTTTCTCCCTCTGGTGGAGGATAATTACCAGCTCTTTGAGCTAGGTCAGCTCTATTAATGGCAGTAGCTGAGATTTTGATCAGCACCTCATCTTTCTTAGGTTCTGGTAACTTTATTTCTTCCCAAACAAGGGAGCCTTCAACAATTTGTATAGCTTTCATAAAAGGACTTTATTCTTGTTTACTTCTAGTAGATTTGTCTAGTAAAAAAATTTATAAAAGAGCAATTTTGTACAATTTTCATCCAAAAATGTAAAATTCGGCGAAATATGACTAAAAACGAAGAGAAGGAAGTAAAAAAACCTGGAACAGCTTTACAGGAGATAAATCTATCTTCTCCTGGAGCTAACCTTGAGTCATACATAAACTCAATTCATGGAATAGGCATACTTTCTCCTGAAGAAGAGAAAAAACTTGCAGAGGATCTTTATTATAGAAACGATGTAGATGCAGCAAGAAAATTAGTTTTAGCTCATTTAAGATTTGTAGTTCATATTGCAAAAACTTATAAAGGATATGGACTTTCTGAAGCAGACCTAATCCAAGAAGGTAATATTGGTCTCATGAAAGCGGTTAGGAAATTTAACCCTGAAGAAGGAGTTAGGCTTATTTCTTATGCTGTTCATTGGATAAGAGCGGAAATACACGAATATGTTTTGAGAAACTGGAAGATAGTTAAGATCGCAACCACAAAAGCGCAAAGAAAATTATTTTTTAATCTAAGAAAAAAGAAGCAAGGACTTTCCTGGCTTACAAACTCTGAAATAGAAGACATAGCTGATGATTTAGGTGTTAAACCTGAAGAAGTTAGAGAAATGGAAAAAAGAATGAGTGGAATCGATATGTCATTCGATCCTCCATCCGAGGCTGATGAAGACGAAAATTATTCACCATCGAGCTATTTACCTGATGAAGAAAGTGATCCACAGCAAATCGTTGAAAAGGAGATAGATTCTCAAGTTAATACAAAATACCTATACACTGCAATTAAAGAACTTGATGAAAGAAGCAAAGGAATAATCTTTGATAGATGGCTTTCTGACGAGAAACTTACTTTACATGAATTAGCAGAAAAATATGGAGTTTCAGCTGAAAGAGTTCGCCAAATAGAACAAAATGCCATGAAGAAAGTTAAGCAATCACTAACAATTGAGCAGTAATAGGATTTAATGCAGATCTCAGTAAATGGAGAAGAGATGGAAGTTTCTTCAGGATTCACAATAGGCAACCTTTTAAATATGCTAGAACTCACGCCAGAAAGACTTGCCGTAGAAAGGAATGGTATGGTTATTTCCAGAAAACTACTAACTGAAACCATCTTAGAAGAAGGAGATAAATTGGAAATAGTTAAAGCTATAGGAGGAGGGTAATCCCCTGGAAGATAAAAAGTTAATAATAGGGGATAAAGAATTCTCATCCAGGCTTTTGGTAGGTACAGGAAAGTACAGAGACTTTAAGGAAACTAAGGAAGCAATTACCGAAACAGGTGCTCAGATAGTTACTGTTGCAATCAGAAGGACAAACATAGGCCAAGAGAAAGAAGAAGAGAATATTTTAGATTTCTTAGACCCAACTATTTTTACCATACTTCCTAATACAGCTGGATGTTATAACTCAGAAGATGCTGTCAGAACATGCCATCTAGCAAGAGAATTACTCGATGGACACAAGTTAGTTAAACTAGAAGTATTGGGAGACAGCAAAACACTTTATCCAGATATGCCGCAAACTTTGGAAGCCTCTAAAAGACTTGTTGAGGATGGATTTGACGTTATGGTTTACTGTTCAGATGACCCTATACTCGCTAAAGAGCTTGAAGATATAGGCTGTGTAAGTGTAATGCCTTTAGCTGCTCCTATTGGTTCAGGTTTGGGTATATGCAATCCATATAATATTGAATTGATACTTAGTAACGCAAAAGTACCCATTATTGTGGATGCAGGTGTTGGCACTGCCTCTGATGCTTCGATAGCCATGGAATTAGGGTGTGATGGAGTTCTTATGAATACAGCAATTGCTAAAGCTAAGAATCCATACTTAATGGCTAGAGCAATGAGAAAAGCAGTTGAATCTGGAAGGGAAGCATTTTTAGCTGGAAGAATGGAAAAGGTTTATCTCGGAAGTGCTTCATCTCCTTCAGAAGGGCTTATTAAATAAATCAAAATGAGCCTCTTAGGTCGCGAAGCAGGTACTAGAAGTTTTGTGATACGAAATGGAAGAATTACCCGTTCTCAAAAGAAAGCCTTAGAAGAACTATCAGATTCATATTTGTTAGAAGAAGACCTAACATCTCTGAATAAATCCACCTTTTTTCAAGAAAATAAAGACCTAGTTCTGGATATTGGATTCGGCTCAGGTGAGAGCCTAATACACTTAGCTACTAACTTCAGAGAAAAGAACTTTTTAGGGATCGAAGTTTATTTGTCTGGAATTGGCGGAGTTCTAAGAAATGCTAAGGAAGAGAATCTTACTAATATCAAGATCATCAATGGAGATGCAGAAGATTTCCTAACCAATAAACTTAAAGGGATAGCTTTTAGTTCTATTCTTTGCTTATTTCCAGACCCATGGCCTAAAAAGAGACACCATAAGAGAAGGTTGATAAAAGAAGATTTTGTCCATACTCTAAAAACTGTAACCAAGCTTAATGGTCAAGTGATGTTTAAGAGTGATTGGCAGGATTATTTTGATTCAGCAGAAGAAATTTTTTTAAAGAGTGACTCATGGGAGGAGGTAAATGAACATGAATATAATGAAGAGTTTAAAAAACTCCCTCAGACTAGGTTCGAAAGAAAAGCAATTCGAGAGGGGAGAAGAATAAATTACTCAGTTTTTAAAAGAATAGGTTAGGCTAGTTTCATCATTAGCTTTTTCCATGCAGCTGAGCGGTGACTAATTTTGTTTTTTTCTTCTTTTGTTAGCTCAGCTAAATGTGAGTTTAGATGAGGTATAAAAAAAATAGGGTCATATCCAAACCCATGACTTCCTGACTCTGCTATTGCTATTCTTCCTTCAAGAGTACCTTCAGCAGAAAGAGGATCTTTATTTTGTTCTAGAAAAACGAGGCAACACCTAAACCTTGCAGTCCTATCTTCTTCTTTGGTTTCTTTCATAATATTGAGAAGTTTCTTATTATTTGCTTCATCAGTCCCTTCAGAAGAGAATCTTGAAGAAAATATGCCAGGTTGGCCATTCAAGCAATCAACTTCAAGCCCTGAGTCATCTGCTAAAGCAGTCAATCCAGTCACATCAAGAGCATGTTTTGCCTTAATTAAAGCATTTTCATAAAAGTTATTGCCTGTTTCATCAGGGGAAGATGTGCTTTCTGAAAGCATGGTAAATTCATAATTACTTTCTTGAGCTAAATAAAGGAATTCTTTGAGCTTACCTTGGTTTTTGGTAGCAATAACTACTTTCATATTTTTCTTGATACCTGATAAGTAATTAACTCCCCAAAAAAGTTGGGGAAAATATTTTTAAACAAAAAGCTTTCTTTATTGCTGTTGATCACTGTTTTTTTGTCTATTGATATTTCTAATTTTTCACATAAGGATTCAAAATCTTTAATGGTACATAAATGAATATTTTTAGTGTTATACCATTCCTGTGGAAGGGCATTTGTCTTTGGCATTCTTCCCAAGAAAAAAAGGCCTAGTCTTGATTTCCAATGAGCGAAATTTGGAAAAGTGACTATGGAGCTTTTACCAATTCTGGTTATTTCCAGCAGAGCTTGTTCTGGATTTTCTAAAACTTGTATGGTTTCACTAAGTAAAACGTAATCATAAGATTTACTTTTAAAGTTCGTAATACCTTCATCTATGTTTTGCTCTATGACATTTATTCCTTTGTCTATACAAGACTGTATATTTTTTGGATCTATTTCTACTCCCAAACCTTTAACGTTCTTCTCTAGAGACAATATTTCTAGTATTGATCCATCTCCACAACCGAGATCAAGAATACTTGTATCCTTGTTTACCCAATTGATAATAACTTGATTACTTTTCATTGCTTTCTAAAAATGAATTAATTGCATTCACGTATCTCTCTTGTGGAAACAAAAATGAGTCATGGCCCAGATCTGAATCTATATTTAAATATGTGACTTTTTTTTCTGCAGAAATTAGGCCGTTAACTAATTCCTTGGATCTAGCAGAAGAAAATCTCCAGTCCGTTGAAAAGGAGACAATTAGGGTATTTGCTCTTATCGGCTTAAAAGTTTCTACCAAGTCTCCATCATGTTTACTTGCTGGATCGAAGTAATCTAATATTTTTGTCATCAATAGGTAAGTGTTAGCATCAAAACTTCTTGAAAATGAATCTCCTTGATGCCTTAGATAGCTTTCAACTTGGAAATCGACATCAAAGCCATAACCCAATTCTTCTTCTTTCAAATCTCTATCAAACTTTTCTTTCATGGACTCGTCTGATAGATAAGTTATATGACCTACCATTCTCGCCAATCTCAGGCCTCTT
>CACOMS010000003.1 GCA_902628375.1 uncultured SAR86 cluster bacterium
GGGAGATGGCTCACTTTGGAGATCCTTTAGAAGATCTAGCTTGGGCTCTTTCTCCTATATGGAGTTGGACGGATCATTCAAGACCTGCATATCTTATTGATAGAGATGATGCCTTAGAAATTTGGAAAAAGACTTCAGGTCTGGCCTTAAATAAAAAAGATTTAGAATGGTGGGAACTGTTTAGTTGTGTAAAGGGATTAGCTATTTGGATCTCGGCAGGGAACGAGTTCAATACATTTAAGAATCCAGATCCCATAAATTTATTCTCTGCTTGGTTGCCTGGAGATATACATACTGAGATCATTTTAGAAAAATTATCAAAAGGATTTCAACAATGAAGCCATCCATAAACACATCTTTAATTGTATTAGCTCAAGAGTTAAATGAGAGAGTTTCAGTTTTAGTGGAAGACGAATATGAAAAATCTAGATTAGGAGCGTGGGCTGGAATGTTATTCATAGCATCCATGAAAATTGATGATTTGGCAGATGGACTATTCAATGAAAATAAAGAAATACTTTCTTTTTTAACTAAATACAAATCTGAACTAACAGCGGATCTTGCGCAAAGAATTAATGACATAGAATCATCAGGACCAACTGATATAAAAATTTCTTCTTTAGATGAGTTTAATCAAAAATTAAAAAGCTTGCTCATTCAAGCTCATTCAGAGTTAGAGGAAAAAAATCAATCTTCTGCTTTAAAAGACATATGGATTGTTCTAAGGGTTATCCATCAAAACAGAAAAGTAAATCACTTATTACAAGCAATAAATTAAAATTATTTCTTTGACACTCCTGACCAGGATTTAACTTCATTAAAAGGCACTTTAGTCTCTTCCCCTTTGAGGTTATATGCTCTAAAGCCATAAAAATCACCATAAAAACCTTTAGGCAATAACTCTACTTGAGCATTGCTTGCTTTTTTATTGAGCAATACGTAGTTCTGGCTTCTTATAGCCTCGATAATATCTAGCGTCATTATGCTAACGTCTGGTTCCATATACCCCTCTATGAATTATTACTTTTAGCCTGTGTAAGCCATAAAAGAAACCAGCCCCCAAGCACCAACGATCATTGGCATGAAAGCTATTGCAGGTAGCAACAGTTTCAGTGCAGGTCTAATCTTTCTTTCTATACGTTTCATATATTTCTATAAATTAATAGTTAATAAAAATGCTAAAGCATTATATCAATATAATTTATATATGTACATAAATACTGTGAATGATATTAAAGATTGTCTTTTTATCTAATATTTAGTTCTGCTAAGATTAATTATCTACCTGTATAATAAGCGAAAACCTCAATGGTTAGAGAATATAACGCAGAATCAATAGAAGTCTTATCTGGACTAGATCCTGTTCGCAAAAGACCTGGAATGTATACCGAAACATCTAGGCCAAACCACTTGGCTTTGGAGGTAATCGATAATAGTGTTGATGAAGCTTTGGCAGGTTATGCCAAAAGCATTGATGTTGTTTTGCATAAAGACGGGTCTTTATCTGTTTCAGATGATGGTAGAGGTATGCCAGTAGATGTTCATCCAGAGGAAGGTATACCTGGTGTAGAACTTATTTTTACTCGTTTGCATGCCGGAGCTAAATTTTCAAATCAAGACTATAAATTTTCAGGAGGATTACATGGAGTGGGCGTTTCTGTAGTAAATGCTCTTTCTTCATCCTTAAAGGCCGAAATAAAAAGAGGAGGAAAAAAATACTCTATTGAGTTTAAAGACAGTGAAAAGAAAAAAGACTTAAAGGTTATTGATGAAGTCGGCAAGAGAAACACAGGGACTAAAGTAACTTTTTCTCCTGACCCTAATTTTTTTGACACACCAAAGATATCTTCAACTCAATTAATGGCTGCTTTAAAGGCTAAGGCAGTTCTTTCTCCCGGTCTTTCTATTTCTTATAAAGATGAGAAAAAAGGTATAAAAGAAAAATGGTGTTTTTTAGAAGGTCTTGCAGCTTATCTTAAAGATAGTAATAAAGGAGGAGATTTAATACCAGTTGAACCTTTTGAAGGTGAGCATATTACTGATGAAGGCGGCATTACTTGGGCAATTCAGTGGGTAAGAGGAATTGAGGACCCTTTAAGTGAAAGTTATGTAAATTTGATTCCAACTACCCAAGGAGGAACTCATGTAAATGGCTTAAGGTCAGGATTAACTGATGCACTTAAAGAATTTTGTGATTTTAGAAGCCTAACTCCCAAAGGAATAAAGATAACCGCAGATGATATCTGGAAGAATTGCAGTTCAATTGTTTCTGCAAAACTAAGAGACCCACAATTTACTGGACAGACTAAAGAAAGATTGTCCTCGAAGGAGTTCACTAATTTCTCTTCAGCAATAATTAAAGATGCTTTTAGTTTATGGTTAAACCAACACACAAGTGAAGGAGAAGAAATAGCTCTTCTATCTATAGAAAATGCCCAAGCCAGACAAAAAGCAAGTAAAAAGGTATCACGAAAGAAAATAACTGCCGGTCCAGCTTTGCCAGGCAAGCTTAGCGATTGTACGAGTAATGATGTAGAGGAAGGGGAGCTTTTTCTAGTTGAGGGTGATTCAGCAGGAGGTTCTGCAAAGCAAGCTAGAAACAGGAACTTTCAAGCAGTGCTGCCTTTAGGAGGAAAAATTTTAAATACTTGGGAAGTTGAAACGAGTGAGATTTTATCTTCACAAGGTATAAACGATATAGCCGTGGCATTAGGTGTAGAACCAGGCAGTAATGACTTGGAGGGATTGAGGTATGGAAAGGTTTGTATTTTAGCTGATGCAGATCCTGATGGATTACATATAGCAACACTCTTATGTGCATTATTTTTAAGACACTTCAGGCCTCTTGTAGAAAAAGGAAGGATATATGTAGCTATGCCACCTCTATTTAGAATTGATCAAGGAAAAGAAGTATTTTATGCATTAGATGAGAAAGAAAGAGACGCTCTAGTTGAAAAGCTAAAAAAGAAGAATAAAAGAGCTAAGATAGAGATTCAAAGATTTAAAGGTCTTGGAGAAATGAATGCTTCACAACTTAGAGAAACAACCATGCTCCCAGAGTCTAGAAGGCTTGTTCAGTTAACTATTAAATCAGGCGACAATTCCATGAAAGTCATGGATATGCTATTGGCAAAAAAAGGTGCACAGGATAGAAAGGATTGGTTAGAAAATAAAGGTGATTTAGCAAATGTCTAAAACCATAGAAAAACAGGCACTTAGTAACTTTACTGAACAGGCTTATCTTGATTATTCAATGTATGTTATTTTGGATAGAGCCCTTCCTCTTATAGGTGATGGTCTTAAGCCGGTACAAAGAAGAATTATTTACGCAATGTCTGAGCTAGGACTAAGTGCAGGAGCTAAATATAAAAAGAGCGTTCGAACTTCGGGTGATGTTACAGGTAAATTTCACCCTCATGGAGAGGCAGCAGTATATGAAACTATGGTTCTTCTTTCACAATCTTTTACCAATCGTTACCCTCTAATTGACGGACAAGGAAATTGGGGTTCTATAGATGACCCTAAATCATTTGCAGCACAAAGATATACAGAATGCAGATTAACTCCCTATGCAAAATCATTACTTAGCGAGTTAGGACAAGGCACAGTTGATTGGGTCCAGAACTTTGATGGAACTCTTCTTGAGCCATCAGTCCTTCCTTCAAGGTTACCTAACTTAATGTTAAATGGAACAACCGGGATAGCTGTAGGTATGGCAACTGATGTTCCTCCTCATAACTTAAAAGAAATAGTAAAAGCATGCATTAAGGTTCTAGAACAACCTAAAGTTACTATTGAAGAATTAAGTAAGGTTATACCTGCTCCTGATTATCCCTCTGGAGCAGAAATAATCTCCACAAGAGACGAGTTACTTGAAGTATATAAGACAGGTAGAGGAGCCATAAAACTTAGAGCTGTCTATGAAATAGAGGATGGAGAAATAATAATTACAGCTCTACCTCATCAAACTCCAAGTTCTAAGGTTTTAGAGCAAGTAGCTGCTCAAATGAATGCTAAGAAACTTCCAATGCTAGTAGATTTGAGAGATGAGAGTGATGAAGAAAATCCAGTCAGATTGGTATTAGTTCCAAGATCAAATCGAGTAGATAAAGAAGCTCTGATGAATCATTTATTTGCAACAACAGATCTGCAAAAAAATATGAGAGTGAACATGAATATCATAGGTCTAAATGGAAAACCTCAAGTTAAGGACCTTAAATCAATAATTAAAGAGTGGTTAACTTTTAGATCTAAGACAGTAACTAGACGACTTCAGTACAGACTGGATTGGGTAATGGACAGGCTTCATATACTCGATGGATTGATGGTTGTTTATCTTAATATAGATGAAGTTATTAAAATTATAAGAAATGAAGATGAGCCTAAGAAAGTTCTTCAAAAGAAATTTAAATTAAGTTCAATTCAGGTAGATGCAATTTTAGAAATAAGACTGAGACAGTTAGCAAAATTAGAAGAAATAAAGATAAAAACCGAACAAGAGGGATTAAATAAAGAAAGGTTGGAACTTGAAAAGGTACTTAAGTCTAAGTCTAGGCTTAAAACACTGGTTAAAAAAGAACTGAAAGAGGATCTTGAAGAATTTGGAGACGAAAGAAGAAGTCAGATAGTAGAGAGAGAGGAGGCATCAGCATTTGATGAAACTGAACTCATTTCTTCAGACCCTTCTACGATCATTCTTTCACAAAGAGGCTGGGTTAGGGCTGCAAAAGGCTTTGATGTAGAAGCGGATAAAATGAATTATAGAGAAGGAGATGGTTTTTTAATTTCAGCAAATGGGCGAAATAATCAAAATGTAACTTTCTTAGAATCTAAAGGAAAAGCTTATACTCTTCCTTGTCACTCTCTTCCCTCAGCAAGAGGACAAGGAGAACCTCTTTCAGGAAAATTAAGTGTTGAATCTGGAGCAGAATTTAAAGGAGTAATATCAGGTGAAGAAGATGAAAGGGTGCTACTGGCTTCAGATGCAGGTTATGGATTTATAGCTAGATTAGGTGACCTTCAGACAAAAAATAAATCTGGTAAAGCAATAATGAGAGTCCCTGAATCTGGAACGGTGTTGAACCCTCAGAAAGTTTTAAACAAAGAGGACTTAATAGCAGCTATAAGCAGTGAAGGAAGATTGTTAGTTTTTCCTTTAGAGGAATTACCTGAACTGTCTAAAGGTAAAGGCAATAAGATAATCAATATTCCCAAAGCAAGATATGAAGCTAATGAGGAAAAACTGAGCTTCGTATCCGTTGTTGGGAAAGATAGGGAGTTAAAAGTATTTAGTGGAAAAAGACATTTCACAATTAAATCTAAAGATTTAGAAAACTTTATAGGCAATAGAGGCAGGAGAGGTAACTTCTTGCCTAAAGGCTTTAGGGTCGTTGATTCAGTAGAAGTTATTTCTAGAAACAAAGAGGAAGAGCCAAAAGATGATTGATGGTTTTTTAAACATTAATACTTTTCTTCTTTTTCTTATACTCCTATTTGTTATTTATCTAACTTTTAAAAAAAGAGAAGATTCAGAAGGCGATTCAGACGAAGCATTGGTCGATATATCTAATAGTTTAAATAAACTAGAAGATATAGAGAGAAAGATATCTATCAATGCTGAAAGCATAGCCAAAGTAGATGAAAGAATAATCAAATCAGAAGCACCTCTTCAACAACTAAATAGATTTCTTTCTGGCTCTTCTACCGCAGGTAGGGTGGGTGAATGGGGCTTATCAGCTCTTATTAAAGATGTATTTCCTCAAAATTCTAATTTATATGAAGAAAATAGAGAGATGGTTCAAGGTTCGGGTCAAAGAGTAGAATTTGCAATCAAAATGCCCGGAGAAGAGAGGTATATGCCCATTGATTCTAAATTTGCATCACACATGTTCAACAACTATTTAGAGGCTCAAGAATCTGGAGATAAGAATTCACTTGATAGAGCAACTAAAGAGTTACGCCAATCACTCCTTAGAGATGCAAAGGATATTAGAGAAAAGTACATAGGGAGTAATACAACAAATGAAGGAATTATGTTTATTCCCTCTGAGTCTTTAGTCAATGTTGTTTATTCTTTAGAGGAAGTTAGAGAAAAGATTTACCGAGATCATGACATTATAGTCATGGGTCCATCAAACCTAATTGCTTATTTGGGGAATTTAAAGCACAGCCACAATGCCATTGCTTTGCAAGAAAATATATTACAAGTTAAGACTCATTTAGAGAACTTTAAATATGAATTTGAGAAATTTTCTAATGCCTATGATTCAGCTAAGAAGAAATCAAACTTAGCCAATAAATCAATAGAAGAATTTCAGACCAGGATTAATGTAATGCAAAGTACAGTAAATAAAATGGGCGATAAGCTTGAAGAAGATTCTAAAGAAACATAACATAAAAAAATAAAAGGACTTATATGATAGAAAAATTTCCCTCCAAAGGAACCTCGGTTTTAGTTACTAAAGACATGTGTGATCTAAATAATCATATGAATGTTGTCTATTATCAGCATATATTTGAGGATGGATGCCATAATTTCTACCAAGAAATGGGCTTTTCCAATGATTACTTTAATGATGGTTTTTCTTCATTTACCCTCGAATCCAATATTAGGTATTTAAAGGAGCTTCTTGAAGGAGAGAAAGGGACACCTTATTTTAGGCTAATAAAAATCAATCCAAAATTAATCCATTATGCTGGAATTATTGTAGATGAGGCAGGTAATGTATCGTCCTTTAGTGAACATGTTTTAGCTCATGTTGATATGAATATAAGAAAGACATCCGAAATGCCAGATGACTTGGTAGCTAGCTTAAACTCAATGCTTGAGGAGCATAATTCTACTGGACCTATAGACTTTGAACTTAGGCTCAGTATCAAATAGAAGATAGTTTCTTTTGGACTTCTTCAGTCAATAGAGGTATCACTTCCAAAGATTCTATATTTTCCTTGAGTTGTTCAGGTTTAGAAGCTCCTAATATTACAGTAGAAACATTATCGTTTAATAGACACCAAGCTATTGCAAGTTTAGTTAGGTTTGTACCTAATTCTTCTGCTATAGGCATAAATTTATTAACTTTTTCCATTCTGGCTTTTCCTCTATCAGAATCAATCATATGTTTCTTTAACCACTCATAACCCTTTAAAGATGCTCTTGACCCTTCAGGTATTCCTTCTTGATATTTCCCTGTGAGAGCTCCAGACGCCAAAGGAGACCAGATGGTAGTCCCCATTTCATACTTTTCAAAAATTGGAGCATATTCAATTTCAAATCTTTTTCTATCCAACAAATTATATTGAGGTTGTTCCATCGTTGGTGGAGTTAGGTTATTTTCAAATGCAAACTCATAAGCCTCAGAAATCTCATCAGCTGTCCATTCAGATGTACCCCAGTAAAGTATTTTTCCTTGAGTTACTAGATTATGCATCGCCCAAACTGTTTCGCCGATAGGCGTTTCAGGATCAGCTCTATGGCAAAAATAAAGATCCAAATAGTCTACCTGTAGTCTTTTCATGGCTTGATGACATGCTTCTGTAACATGCTTTCTGCTTAGCCCAATTTGTGTCGGTGTTGGATTTTTATTGGAGCCAAAAAAAACTTTAGACGAAACGCAATAACTATCTCTTGGTCTGTTTAAAGATTTTAAGGCATTACCCATAACAACTTCAGACTCACCAGCTTCATAACCTTCGGCATTGTCAAAAAAGTTAATTCCAGCATCAAAACAGATACCAAACATCTTCTCAGCTAATTTTGAATCCACTTGCTTATTGAAGGTAACCCATGAACCAAAAGACAATTCTGATACTTTTAAACCTGATTTTCCTAATCTTCTATATTTCATCTTTCTCCCCTTAGTTTTTAATTCTCTAATAAAACTATTCTAGTTCCGATATTGCCTCCCGATAACAGATCTACAAAAGCTTCGGGTGCAGACCCCAAGCCATGAACCTCATCCGTTAAGACTTTTAATTTACCTGACTCTATCCATTCAATAATTTTTGACGTTGCATCTTCATACTTTGCTGCAAAATCAAACACTAAAAAACCTTCCATCCTTATACTTTTGTTTACTAGCAGTCCAGGTATTCCTTTTGGACCAGGTTCAGGAGAGCTTGTATCGTACTGAGAAACAACACCGCAACAAGCTATTCTTCCACCTGGATTTAATCGAAATAATGCTGAACCCAGAATCATACCGCCTGTGTTATCAAAATAAATATCAACACCATTTGGAGTGGCTTCTTTAAGATTCTGTCTATAGTTTGCATCCTTGTAATTAACAGCCGAATCAAAACCTAATTCTTCAACCAAAGTATTGCATTTTTCATCACTTCCACAGACCCCTATAACTTTGCATCCTTTAATCTTTGCTATTTGTCCTACTAGATGTCCAACGGATCCTGCAGCAGCAGAAATCATTACTGTTTCACCTTCTTTAGGTTTTCCTATTTCCAATAAACCAAAATAGGCCGTTAAACCATTAATTCCTAGTGGTCCGAGGTATAGAGAAGGGTCAACATTGTCTCTCAGCAATGTTAGAGATTCTGGTTTTTGTGCAGAGTAAGATTGCCACCCGGTCATTGTTAATACTTTTTTGCCAACAGGAAAATTTTCATTCTTGCTTTCTACTATTTCTCCTATACCAGTGCTATTCATCACTATTCCTGTTTTTGGAGCCCCTGCATAGCTAGCACTGCCTTGAAGTCCTGCTCTTGTACCTGCAGTAATGGCAAAGGAAATAGTTTTAACAAGAACCTCATTTTCATCTATATTTGGCAGATTACTTTCAACTAGCTCGTAGTTATCACTTGAAAGCTTATCTTTAGGTAAGCTTTTAATTAATACCTGTAAATTTTTATCCATTACTAATCCTTTTAATGTATGTAATATATATTAAATAACTTAGAAGGAAATATTATGGAAGTAAAAAACGCAGTTATGCCAAATGAGAGTCAGATGGAGGGATTTAATGATCAGGAAGAAGATAAACCAATTTTCATGGTAAATCTTCTCAAATTTAAAGAAAAGGCCGAGTATCCAGATAAAAGAGAAACGGATTTAACTGGTAAAGAAGCTTACGAAATATACGGAAAAGAAGTTGTAGGTCACCTTGAAAAAGTTGGAGGTAAACCTATATTTGGTGCGAATGTTGAGAGGTTAATGCTTGGAGAAGTAGAAGATTTATGGGATCAAGTAGCTGTGGCTATGTACCCTTCAAGAAAAGCAATGTTAAAGATGATTACTGATCCCGATTACATAGAGAGCGCACAACACAGAGTTGCAGGTTTAGAAGGTCAGTTAAATATAGAAACTTCGTTAGATGATAATTTACTAAAAGAAAATGCTTAAAAAAGAACGAATAACTCTGATAGGAGCTCCTCCTTCTCCCTACACAAGAAAAATGATTGCCTTACTTCGATATAGGCGCATTCCTTATGAAATTATTTGGGGGAATCCTAGCGAACTTTTAGAAGAAGGTGGAGCTTTTGCAGAATTAGGAATAAAACCACCCAAACCTGTTCTGCTTCCTACTTTTATTATGAGGAATGAAACGGGAGAGCTCCAGACTGTAACGGATTCAACGCCCATTATTAGGAAGTTAGAAGACGATTTTGAGGGAAGAAGTGTCATACCTGAAGATCCCGCTCTATGCTTCTTAAACTACCTTCTTGAAGATTTTGGTGATGAGTGGGTTACTAAATATATGTTTCATTATCGATGGCATTTTAAAGAGGATGCAGATAATGCCTCTTCTATTCTTCCTCTAAATCATAAAGTTGACTTAACAGATGATGTTTGGGAACTATTTAAAGAGGGAATAGGTTCAAGACAGATTGAGAGACTTTGGGTTGTAGGCTCAAATGATACTACTGCCCCAATTATTGAAAATAGTTATAAACGTTTCCTTAAAATTATGGAAACTCATTTTAGTAATTTACCCTTTTTATTTGGCTATAGACCAAGTTCTGCTGACTTTGCTATTTATGGCCAGTTGACCCAATTAATAGGATTGGATCCAACATCTAGAGCAATAGCTCATGAAATTTCTTTGAGAACTGTGGCATGGATAAATAGTATGGAAGACTTATCAGGTATTGATCCTGACAGAAGCCCATGGAAAAAATTAGAATCTCTTCCTGAAAGCATGAAATCTTTATTAAAGGAAATCGGACATGTCTATGTTCCTGCTTTATTGGCTAACAGCAAAGCTTTAGAAAGAGGAGAGGAGACTTGGGAGGCAGAAATTGATGGATCAACTTGGAAGCAAAAAACCTTTAATTATCAAGGTAAATGTCTTCAGTGGATTAACCAAGAGTTTTACTCTCTTGCTGAAATGGATCAAGAAAGAATATTAGACCTATTTGAAGACACAGGCTGCAAAGAGTTATTAATGAAGGAGAAGTAATTATGAAAATTCTAAGAACACCAGATGAAAGGTTTGAGGGATTAACGGATTTTCCTTTTGAACCAAACTATACGAATATAAAAACTAAAGATGGAAGTGAATTACGTATCCATCATATTGATGAAGGCCCCAAAGAAGGCCCACTATTGTTAGCAATGCATGGACAGCCAGTTTGGAGCTATCTTTATTCTAAGATGATACCTTTTTTGACTTCTGCTGGAATAAGAGTAATTGCTCCTGACCTTCCTGGGTATGGCAAGTCTGATAAGCCAGCTTCTAGAGAAGATTATAGCTATCAAAACCAGGTAGATTGGATGGTGGATTGGTTCAATGCTAATGATTTTCAAGATGTAACTTTCTTCGGTCAAGATTGGGGAGGTTTAATAGGACTTAGAATGGTTGCAAGAGAACCAGATAGGTTCCTAAGAGTTTCTATGGGCAACACAGGCCTTCCTTATAATCCTGAGGTGCCTAAAGAAGTAATAGAAGAAATAGAGGCATTCAGATCTAGCAATATAAAACTTCATCCTTTATCTATGGCTAAGGAAATAAGCAAAATGGATAGTAGCGAAAATCACCCTGGACTTAAATTTATGTATTGGCAGAAATTTTGTTGGGATACTGAAGATCTTCCAATAGGCTTCATTCAATCTATGCAATTAGAAAAGAGGTCCTTTATTTCCTTGATTTTGAATTATGTATTTATATTAATTGGTAAATATAGCTCATCTCCATTTAAGACTTATATAGCAAGAGCATATGAAGCGCCTTTTCCAGATCCAAGTTATAAAATGGGTCCAAGAGCTATGCCAAGTCATGTGCCGATTATTCCCGATGAATCTCTCGAAGAACAAAGAAAAGCAAGGGAGTTTTTCTCAACATGGGAAAAGCCTTTTTTAAGTGTATTTGCAGGTAATGATCCTGTTACGAATGGAATTGAGCAGGATGTTTTACAAATGTGCCCAAATGCAAAAAGTGCTCCACATATAGGAGGGGGTCATTTTTACCAATGGACTAAACCAGAAGAGTTATCAAATTTATTGATTAATTTTATTAAGGAGAATTAGTTGTTAAATTTTAATCTACTTCCAGAAAATGCTAACAATCTATATAAGGGAAATAGAGTTTCGCTATGGTTCTTTATAGCTTTTGTATGCTTGATGACTTGGAGATCTATTATTCATATGTTCTTTCAGGAATATGGTATGCATACCATAGCCAATTTAAAGCTTTTAACAGGAGATCCAGATCCTATGCCTTTGATCTACATGTTCTTTTCTCTTTGGGGATTTGCTCAATTGATTTTTTGCGCAGTTTGTTGGGTGATTATATTTCGTTATAAATCTCTTATTCCTTTAATGTATCTCTTATGGATCCTTGAGTGGGGAATTAGAACTTTTCTCTATCCAGTCATGTCTGGAGATCTCACAGCATCTATTATTTATTCTGATGGAGTCACTCCAGGAGCTGTGGGTGCTCCTTATGTTACTGTTTTATTACTCATATTTTTTATACTTTCCTTAAAAAAAAGAAACTAGAGGACTTTATTGCATGATTAAAAAGGTATCCTATCTTCTATCTATACTTTTAGTTTCTGGGTTTTTAATTTGGGAATACAAAGTAAATATAATTGTTTGGACGCTTCCAAAGGTCATGAACTTTGTAAATCCAATTCAAGAAAACATCCCCACTAATTGGACTGAAGGCCCTTCAGAAAAACTAGATATAAAGGATTCTAGACCAAATATTATTTTGATTTTGGCAGATGACATGGGTTACAACGACATCTCTTTGCATAATGGCGGTGCTGCAGATGGGTCGCTTCAAACACCTCATATAGATTCTTTAGCAACTAATGGTGTTTGGTTTTCTAAAGGCTATGCCGCAAATGCTACTTGTGCTCCTTCAAGAGCTTCAATAATGACTGGAAGGTACGCAACAAGGTTTGGATTTGAATTTACGCCTGTTCCTGATGCAGGAAGGACAGTTCTGACTTGGTTAGCAGAAGAAGATGACTCTGAATTGAGATCAAGAATTGATAAAGACTTAGCAATGAATTTACCTCCTTTTTTGGATCAGGGTATGCCATCTGAGCAGATTACTATTGCTGAAATTTTAAAAGACTCAGGTTATTACACTGCTCATATTGGAAAATGGCACCTTGGCCATGCAAGTGGAATGGACCCACAAAGCCAGGGTTTCGATGATTCTTTATCTTTAGCTGGTTCATATTATTTACCAGAAGACCATCCTCAGGTAGTAAACGCTAAATTTGATACAAGTATCGATAAGATGGTTTGGTCCAGTGGCCAATATGCTGCTCAGTTTAATGGAGGAGATTTTTTTGAACCTGATAAATATGTAACTGATTACTATACTGATGAAGCTCTAAAGGTAATTGAAAAGAATCAAAATAGACCTTTTTTCTTATATTTGAGTCACTGGGCAATTCATAATCCTCTTCAAGCATTAAGAGATGATGTAGAACAAATGAGCCATATGCCTGAGCATAATCTTCAAGTTTACTCTGGAATGATTAGATCTTTAGATAGAAGTGTAGGAAAAATAATACAAAAACTAAAAGATTTAAAAATTTATGGTAAGACTTTAATCATATTTACTAGTGACAATGGTGGCGCTAACTACATTGAGCTAGAGGATATAAATAAACCATTTAGAGGATGGAAAATAAGTTTTTTTGAAGGAGGTATAAGAGTTCCATTTATAGTGAGCTGGCCTGATGAGATTAGTCCAGGCATGAAATTTGATGAAGCAGTACACCATTTTGATATTTTTTCCACTATTGCTTCAGCAGCTCGAGCTAAAACTCCTGAAGATAGAAAAATAGATGGTGTGGATTTGCTCCCTTTCTTAAGAATGGATAATTCTAATAAACCTCACGAAACCCTTTTTTGGCGTTCTGGAAATCACCAATCTGTTTTGCATAGAAACTGGAAATACATAATTAGTAAAAAAGAAAATAAGAGATGGTTATTTGACACTTCCGTAGACCCTTTTGAAAAAAATAACTTAATTGAAAGCCATCAAGAAGATGCTAAGAAAATTGAAAAACTCTTAGCTAAATTTAATTCTGAACAAACATCTCCTTTATTTCCATCAGCTTTTGAAGCCCCGATATTGATAGATAAGTACGATGGACAGGAGTATAGAGAAGGTGATGAATATATTTATTGGTCTAATTAAACTTATATATACTAACTTTTAGATTAAAGGAGAAGAGATGAAAACTAAAATAACTGAACTTTTTGATATAGAGCATCCAATTATCCAAGGAGGAATGCATTATGTTGGATTTGCTGAATTAGCAGCTGCCGTATCAAATGCAGGGGGACTAGGAATAATTACAGGATTAACTCAGGGAACTCCAGATAAATTGGAAACAGAAATTAGAAAATGCCAGGAACTGACCGATAAACCTTTTGGAGTAAACTTAACTTTCCTTCCTTCTCTGACTCCTCCTGATTATCCAGGTCTGATCGAAGTTATTGTTAATACGGGAGTAAAAGTAGTAGAGACTGCTGGAAGAAACCCAGCAGTTTATATGCCCGCAATGAAAGATGCTGGTATTAAAGTTATTCATAAATGCACTTCAGTAAGACATTCAATTAAAGCTCAAGATATAGGATGTGATGCTGTTTCAGTAGATGGATTTGAGTGTGGAGGCCATCCAGGAGAAGACGACATTCCAAATTTTATCCTTTTACCAAGAGCAGCTGATGAATTATCAATACCTTTCGTTGCTTCAGGTGGTATGGCAGATGCAAGAAGCCTCGTAGCTGCAATGGCATTAGGTGCAGAAGGGATGAATATGGGAACAAGATTTATAGCAACTCAAGATGCTCCAGTTCATGAGAACGTTAAACAAGCGATTGTTAATGCAAGTGAGCTAGACACTAGGCTAATTATGAGATCTCTTACTAATACAGAAAGAGTTTTAAACAATCCAGCAGTTGAAAGTTTAATGGCAAAAGAGAAAGCACTAGGAGATGATCTTAAATTTGAAGATATTATTGATGAAGTGGCAGGGGTTTATCCCAAAGTAATGCTAGAAGGGGAGCCTGAAGTTGGGGCTTGGTCTTGTGGTATGGTTGCAGGCTTGGTTTATGATATTCCTACGGTCAAAGAGTTAATTGATAGAATAATGAAAGAGGCCGATGAAATTATTAATTCGAGGTTAAATAGAGCTTCATAAACCCAGATATTTTATTTATGAAAAAATTTCTAAAATTAACTTCCGTTTTAGCCTTCATTGTATTGATTGTATTTGTCCTCATTAGAATACCCGCAATACAAGACAGAATAGCACCTCTTGCAATGGTAGCTCTTTTATCTCCTGCAGACTTGCCAGAAGAAGATTCGTTAAGTGCCTTGGTTTGTGGTTCTGCTTCTCCATTAGGAGCTACTGATAGAGCTCAGACTTGTATCATGGTTAGAGCGGGTGATGAGATATATATCGTAGACATAGGTGACGGAGCTAATAGAAATTTAGGTAGATGGAGAATCCCAATGAACAAGGTACAAGCAGTCCTGTTAACCCATCTTCACTCAGATCACATATCTGATCTAGCTGATCTTCATCTAGCTACTTGGATACCAAATAGGAAGAGCCAATTAAAAGTTTATGGCCCTCAAGGAGTTGAATTTGTTACAAGAGGTTTTGAAGAAGCATATCAGTCTGATTACTTTTTTAGGAATGAACATCATGGAGATGAAGTAGCTCCTTTGCATTCTGTTGGATTTGAACCTATAACAATTGATTTGAATAAACCAATCATTATTGAAAAAGATGGATTAAAGGTTACCGCATTTGAAGTACCTCATGACCCAGTAAAACCAGCCTTAGCTTTTAGATTTGATTACAAAGGAAGGTCAATCGTCATTAGTGGAGATACTATTTATTCGGAGAATTTAATTAGTTACTCAAAGGATGCTGATGTTTTATTTCATGAAGCTTTATCTATGAATATAGTATCTATGATGGAGGGTTTCACTAAAAGGTCTGGAAATGATTTACTTTCTAAGATTCTTTTTGATGTTCAGGATTATCATACAGATCCAGTTGATGCTGCTAAAGCAGCCAATGAAGCTGGAGTTAAGCATTTAATTTTCTATCATTTAGCACCTGCACCAGCAAACTGGTTAATAGAAGGTATGTTTGTAAGAGGCGTAAATTCTATTAGAGATGATTGGACTTTATCGGATGATGGAACAATGGTTGTTTTACCCGTAAACTCTGAAGAAATAAAAATCTCGACTATAGATTAGAACTTAGAAGCTACCTTTTCTATTTTTTCGAGTCCTTCTAAAATATCTTCATTTTCAATATTAAGAGCAGGTGCGAGTCTAATTTTGTCCGAACCCGCAGGAACAAGGATTAGGCCTTCTCCATAAGCTATATCTAGGAATTCAAAAGAGGATTTTTCTTTTACTAAGTCACATCCAAACCACAGACCAGAAGATCTAATTTCAGAGAAAAGACTATACTTCGAAGAAATTTCTTCTAATCTAGTTTTAATAATATTTTCTTTTATTTTTACTTCATTCAGAAAATCGGGGCAATTTACTATATCCAGAACTTTATTTGCTACAGCACAAGCTAAATGATTGCCACCGAAAGTACTTCCATGAGTACCAGGCTGAAGAGTTTGAGCTAGGTTATCACTTACCAAAGTTGCTCCAATAGGAAATCCACCTCCAAGCCCTTTAGCAGAGGTAAGAATATCTGGTTCTATTTCATATTTCATATAAGCATATAAATGACCAGTTCTTCCAACTCCACTCTGCACCTCATCAAAAATTAGACTTATGGAATTAGAATCACACAGGCTTTTTATCTCTTTAAGGAATTCTTTATTTGCTTCAACAATTCCTGTTTCGCCTTGTATGGGCTCAATGATTATTGCTGCAGTTCTCTCTGAAATTAAGTTTTTAACAGAGTTAATGTCATTAAATATTGCATGTTTAATTCCTTCTATTAACGGAGAAAATTCTTTTCCTGAATCATCTGAACCACCTAAAGTAATATTTAAGATAGACCTTCCATGAAAGGAATTATTAAACGAAATTATCTCGGTCTTATCTTGGTTTATTGAAGAGTGAAATTTTCTAACAATTTTTATTGCTGCTTCATTTGCTTCAGACCCTGAATTGCAAAAGAAAACTTTATCTGCAAACGTATTATCAGTTAACTTCTCTCCTAGTTTTATTGCCTCCTCTGAAGCAACAAAATTACTTAAGTGCCATAACTTTTTAGATTGAGCTGATAGTACCTCAATTAGTTCATCATTTGCATGACCCAGAGAATTAACAGCTATACCGCCTCCTAAATCTATATATTCTTTATCATTAAAATCCCAAACCCTTGATCCTTTAGCGGTTTTAGGAATAAAGTCAGCTGGCAAATAATTTGGCACCATAACTTTTTGATATGTTTCAAGTAATTTTTTTTCTTCTTTCATCTAATCTTCCCTTGGGTGGGGAAAGTATTGTAGGTACTATTGTTTAATGGTCAAAATAAATTCTTCAAATGAAGAAACTCTTTTTACTGTAACTCTTGAACCTAACAGGTCTCTAGATTGGAAATATAGTCTTGTTTTCATCTTCATTATAGCCATTACTTGTTTATCAGTTGGATTTGCTTTCTATTTTGTTGGGGCAACTTTAATTCTTCCTTTTGCTGGCTTAGAGATTCTTTTGGTGGCTATCTGTGTTTATTTTGTAATGAATCAGAGTTATCAGAAGGAAGTCATAATTCTTTCACCAGAAAAGCTAAGGATAGAAAAAGGTAAAAGAAAAGCAGAACAAACCTGGGAATTTTTCCGGTCTTGGTCGCAAATAAGAGTAGAAAGGCCAAAACACCCTTGGTATCCAGCTCATATTTTAGTAGCTTCAAAGGGGGAAAGAATTCCAATAGGAAGTTTTTTGACTCAAGAAGAAAAAAATACTTTAGTTGAAAGACTTAGAGAAATAATAAATCAACTAAGTAGTTAATTTCTTTGGTTAAAACGTCTACCTACCATAGATGACGCAATATTAATTTTCTGTATATCAATTGTTCCTCCTGCAATTCCCCAACCCCATGCATCTCTTAACCTTCTTTCCATTTGGTATTCTTTGTTATAACCATATCCACCCATAATCTGAACAGCCATTCCTGTTACTTCTCTAGACATTTCATTAGAAAAACATTTACCAACGCTAGATTCAAATATACTTGGCAAGCCTTCACCTGCATTATGAGCTGCTCTATGAATAAGTAATCTACTAGCTTCTACTTTCATAGCCATTTCAGCCAATTTCATTTGGACTGCCTGAAAGTCTATAATTGGTTTTCCAAATTGCTCTCTTTCTTGAACATATTCAAGTACTTGTTCTAGAGCACCAGAAGCTTGCCCTAAACTCATTGTTGCATTACCACACCTTTCTAAATCAAATGCCTCCATTAATTTTTTAAAGCCTCCATTGGAATCAACAACAATATTTTCTAATGGTACTTCTACGTTATCTAAGAAGATGTCAGCTGAAGCTATGCCTCTAAAGCCCATTAATTCTTCTTGTTTACCAAAGCTAAGACCTGGAGTGTCTTTTTCAACATATACAGCTCCAATTCCCTTAGCTCCTGGCTCTTCTGACATTCTGCAATAAATAACATACCCATGTGCATGACCGGCACCAGAGCACCACCTTTTTGATCCATTCAAAATTACTTTATCTGATTCAATTTTTGCTGAGGTAACTAGATCAGTTAAGGCAGAACCAGCATTTGGTTCTGACATAGAAACAGCAATAAATAAGTTTCCTTTGCAAACCTCAGGAAGTACTTTTTTCTTAAGTTCTTCATTTGCAAAATGTTCTATGGCTTTTGTTGGACCAACACAACTCTCAAATATAGGCCAAGCTACAGCAGAAGATACCTTTGCAAACTCTTCTAAGACTAATAAAGCATCTAAATTTGATAGACCTAAACCTCCATACTTCTCATCAACATTTATTCCTATAAATCCCATTTCCGCATATTTTTTGAACCATTCATCAGACAAGGGATTACCTGTATGCTCTATCTCTTTAGCAACCTCTGTCATTTCCTTTTGGGCAAACTCTCTTGCTGTAGTTTGTAATTGAATTTGATCTTCTGTTAACGAAAATTCCATAATTAACTCCTAAATTATTCTTTCTTCTCTTAGAGATTCTATCTCTTCTTTTTCATATCCAAGTTCTTTTAAAATTATATTTGTGTGCTCTCCTAGAGTAGGGGCCCTGAAAGATATTTTTCCAGGGTTTTTAGACATTTCAACAGGTGTCATGACTATGGGAGATGTTTCTTCTAAAAAAGGATAATCCATATCTACAAAAAGGTTCCTTGCCTTAATATGTTCATTTTTTAGAGTATCTTTTGCTTTAAGTATTTCTCCAACAGGTATTCTTGCCTTATCTAATAGAGAAATTACTTCTTTCGTAGTTTTATTTTTACACCAATCAGCCATTTTCTTACTAATAAATTCCCCATTATTCCCTCTTTCTAAGTCATCTTTAAACCTTTCATCATTAATTAATTCAGGTTCTTGAATAAGGTTACACCATCTCTCGAATAGTGGTTGACCCACAGTTTGAACTAAAATCCATCCATCTTTAGTTTTAAATGTATCCGATGGTCCCGAAGTTTGTGCTCGGTTGCCAGAAGCTACTCTATTTACATTTAGCAAATCTTGCTCAATTAAAAGTCCATTGGTCATAGTTAATGCTGTAGCTAGTAAAGAAGTCTGAACTCTTTGTCCTTCACCAGATTTTTCTCTTTCCATTAAGGCTAATACAGTTCCGAATGCTGCCAATGAAGCAGAGCAAAAATCCACATAAGGTGCATAGGCTTTAGAAGGAAGATCAGGAGACCCCGTCATATCCATAGCACCTGACATTGCTTGAGCCACTCCATCAAAGCCAACTCTCTCAGCATAAGGACCTGACGTTCCAAATGCTGTATTGGATGTAAGAATTATCTTTGGATTTATTTGTTTGATTGAATCATAGTCTAAACCCATAGATCTTAAAGTAGGTTCAGGTAGATTAGCGATAACCACATCAGTATTTTTTAATAACTTCTTTACTATCTCTTTCCCTTTTTCTTTAGTTGGGTTTAAAGTCATCCCTTTCTTGTTTCTATTCATCTGTAAAAACATTGACCCTTCTTGACTACTAGTTACAGGTGTTACAAATCTATCTTCGCTCCCATTAACTCTTTCAATTCTTATAACTTCAGCTCCAAAATCAGATAGTAATGCTCCACAAAAAGGGCCAGCTATATATCTTCCAAAATCTAGAACTCTTATTCCATTTAAGATTTGATCTTTAGACATTTTCTCTCCTGTAGTCCATAAATAAAAAATTTAGAAAAAAAACGATTCATTCGTCTACACTGTTCTTTTGAAGATTATAATAGAAACCTATGAGTAAAGTAGAAATACCAGAAGGTTATAAAGAAATGACTATAGTGCAAAAGCACATAGAAACTTTAGGTCCAGGTTTTTACAAAAGAGAAGATGGTCAGACTTTTATGGCCTTTTACGCAAATGAGAAGAATAGCAATGCTTACGGATCAGCACATGGAGGGGCCCTTATGGCCTTGGCTGATTACACGATGTGTTCTTCTGCAATGCAAAACAGGCACAGCTTGGTAACAACTGTTAGTTTCCATTCAGAGTTTCTTGCTCCAGCAGAGGTTGGCAGTCTTTTAATTGTAAGAGCTAACCCAACCAAGATCGGAAAATCTTTAGGCTTTGTTGAAGGAGACATTAAAGTAGAAGAAAAAGAAATAATTAATTTTGGAGGAGTGGTTAAAATAATTAAGTCATGAAAAAGAAAGATTTAGATTTAGTACTTTTTGGTGCTACTGGGTTCACAGGAACTTTATGTTTGAGATACCTAAAGAGTAGAACTTCAGGTTTGAGTTGGGCAACAGCAGGGAGAGATGCTGTAAAGTTGCAACAGCTTCAGTTTAAACACTCTGTCGCTATAGAGAAGATTTTAGCCGATTCAGAAGATGAGAAAGCTTTAGATGAAATAACAAGGAGAGCTAAGGTAGTTATATCCACAGCAGGGCCTTTCCATAAGTATAGTGATAAATTAGTTGGGTCTTGTGTAAAAAATTCCTGTCATTATGTAGATATAACCGGGGAGACTTTTTGGGTAAGACAATTAATTGATAAGTATCATGAAGAGGCAGCCCAAAAAGGAATAAGAATAATTCCAATGTGTGGATATGATTCTTTGCCATCTGATCTGGGAACATTCTTTGCAGTAAAAGAATTAGGATCACCTGTATCTAATGTAGAAGCTTTTCATACTGGAGATGGAGGTTTTTCAGGAGGAACAATAGAAACCATGTTCTCTATGGGAGAATTAAATCTAGGAGATCAACTTAGAGATACTTTTCTTCTTAATCCTGAAGGCTCAGTAACAGACCAACAAAGAAAAGATTCAATTCCTATTAAAGGAGTAAAAAAGAAAGAAGAAATAGATTCTTGGATAGGCCCTTTTATTATGGCTATGGCTAATAATCTCGTTGTTAGAAGAAGCGCTGCCTTGATGGAGCAAAGACAAGAACCTTATGGAAAAGATTTTACTTACAATGAGTATTCTTTCTTTAAATCCCCAGTATATGGATTAATTTCAACTGTCATCATGGCAATTTCTGGTCTTGTTTTATTTACTAGGTTCGGAAAATTCTTTAGAAGATTTTTCCCAAAGCCAGGCGAGGGACCCAGTGAAGAAACAATGAAAAATGGTTTCTTTGAAGTTCTTTATAAGGTAGAAGCAGAAGATGGAAATCATAAAATATTTAGAATGCATGGGAAGGGAGACCCAGGATATAGGGTTACTTCTAAGTTAGTTGCCGAAAGTGCTCTCACACTGCTCCACAATTCAGATGAACTTCCAGGCGGAGAGGGTTATGGAGGTGTACTCACCCCTGCAACTGGACTAGGACAACCACTCATTGATAGATTAAAAAAAGTAGGTATCTATTTTGAAGGGCCTTTAGATGAAAATTTAAAGGTTCCTGAAGAATCTAGCTGAACTCCTTAAGTTTTTTCTTAACTAGTTTATTTTTTAAAATTGCTTTAACAGGTAGTCCATTTTTATAGGGCGTAAATGCTTCTCCTTCAATTAGCGGCTTAAGATATTCTTTGCATTTGCCTGTTACGCCAAATCCGTCTTTTGATATATAACTTTTAGGTAGTTTTTTTTCAATATTCGCTACTTTAGATAAATTAATTTTATCTATACTCCAAGAATATTTTTTTGTCTTATTTCTTTTAATGATAGGCATGACGGCATTCTCCCCAGCTAAACAAAGTTCGACTGCTGCTTTACCAACCCCATAAGCTTGTTCGAAATCTATTTTTGATGAAAGGTGTCTTGCTGATCTTTGTAGATAGTCAGGCACTGCCCAATGGCATTTATATCCAAGTTTATCTTGAATAATCTCAGATATTCTTGGTGCAACCCCTCCTAGTTGTTTATGCCCAAAAGCATCAACCCTTCCTGAATCTGAAAGGAAATTTCCTCTGATATCTCTTAAACCTTCTGAGACTACAATTACGCAATATCCATTATCTAATACGGTTCTTTTAACTTTATTAATAAACTTAGTTTTTGAAAGTCTTATTTCCGGAAGCAGAATAATATGAGGAGGGTCATTTTTTTCTACTGAAGCTAATGAAGAAGATGCTGCTATCCACCCAGCATGCCTTCCCATAACTTCCATGATAAAAACCTTTGTGGATGTATCAGCCATACTTTTCACATCTAAAGCTGTTTCTTGAGTTGAGGTGGCGATATACTTAGCAACTGAACCAAAGCCCGGGCAATTATCCGTAAAAGGCAGGTCATTATCTACAGTCTTTGGAATTCCAATACATTGCACTGGAAAACCAGATTTTTTGGTAAAACTGGCTATTTTATTTGTGGTATCTTGAGAATCTCCTCCTCCATTGTAGAGAAAGTATCCTATGTTATGAGATTTGAATACCTCTAGCAGTCTTGTGTATTGAGTTGGATCCTCCTTAGGATCTTTTAGTTTATATCTGCAAGAACCAAAAGCTCCTCCTGGGGTATATTTTAATAAGTTAATTTGAGTATCACTTTCAAGGCTAGTATCTACTAGTTCTTCTTTTAGAATTCCTGAAATGCCATTCTTTCCTGCATAAACTTTACCTATTTCGTTTGAAGCTCTTGCAGTCTCAATTACTCCGGCCGCTGTAGTATTAATTACTGAAGTAACTCCACCTGATTGCGCGTAAAGTAAATTTCTTAATTTCATTGAAAGTTATAGTCTTAAACTTTATCTAGTTTTGTTGTGTGGGGAGTATAATCGATTTTATGCCAAAACAAAGAATACATATCCTAGGAGTATGCGGTACGTTTATGGGTAGTTTGGCCTTATTAGCCAAAGAATTAGGCCATGATGTGTCTGGATGTGATGCTAATACCTATCCTCCTATGTCAGATCTGTTACAAAACCAAGGCATAGATTTAATCAATGGTTATGAATTAAAAGATCTACCTAAAGCAGATTGTTATGTAATTGGAAATGCTCTATCTAGAGGCAATCCTCTAGTAGAAGAAATATTAAGAAGAAACTATAACTTTATTTCTGGACCAGAATGGATCTTGCAAAATATTCTGACTGAAAAGAAAGTGATTGCAGTATCTGGTACTCATGGCAAGACCACTACAACCTCTATGATAGCTTGGATTCTAGAAGACTTAGGTTTTAAACCAGGTTACTTGATAGCAGGGAAACCAAAAAATTTTGATGCATCATCTTCTTTAGGTTCTGGTGATATTTTTGTTATCGAAGCTGATGAATATGACACAGCATTTTTTGATAAACGAGCAAAATTTATTCACTATAGGCCTGAAGTTCTAGTCATCAATAATTTAGAGTTTGATCATGCTGATATCTACAAAGATCTTGAACAAATTAAAGTCCAATTCCATCATTTAGTTCGTACCATGTCTTCAGACTCTACCGTTATCACCCCAATGAATGAAGAAGCAATAGATGAAGTCTTATCTATGGGTTTATGGAGTAATTTAATCCAATACGGATATGGCAATGATTCAAAGTACTCCTATAAAAATCTAAATGAAGATTTTTCAAAGCTACAGTTTTCTATAAATGGAAGTGAAGGTAGTCTAGAGTGGGATCAATTCGGCGAATTCAATGCCATGAATGCTATGTCGGCTGTCATTTCGTTGGAACATTTTGGAATTAATATTGCTGATTCAATTAATGCATTAAAGAGATTTAAAGGTGTAGCTAGAAGGCAGGAGGTCCTATTAGATACAGAAAATTTAGTGATCATAGATGATTTTGCACATCACCCAACTGCAATAAAACAAACTCTAGAAGGATTAAGGAATAGATACCCTAACAAGAAGATTATTTCATTAATTGAATTAAGATCAAATACTATGAAGTCTGGATACCATGGAAAAAAACTAACTGACGCCACAAAACAAAGTAATTTAACTTACTGGTCTTGTGAAGATGAAGAAGTAGCTGAAGATTTAGTCCTGAATGGAGGCAATAACCATAAGAGAATACTTTCTACAGACTCTCTTCTTGAGCATTTACCAAAAGAAATGTCAGGAGATGATTTGATAGTGCTTATGTCAAATGGAAGTTTTGATTCATTAAATCAAAGGATAATAAAGGAGCTGAAATGAGGAAAATAATTAGTTTAATAATAATAAGTATGCTCATATCTTGCTCAGAAGAAATTGAGAAGATTTCATCAGAAGATTTAGCTAAAAAGTTAACAATCGTAGACATGCATATAGATACTCCATATAGGTTATGGAGACAAAATCTAATTGGTGATGAGATAGATGATATATCCAAAAGAACCCTCAAAGGGGATTTTGATTACCCTAGGGCTGTATCGGGCGGACTGAATGTTCCTTTCTTCTCAATATACACACCAGCTTCTACTCAAATAGATTCAACTTCTCATGAAATGGCAGTATCTTTAATTAGCATGATAGAAGATATTGTTACCTTGCATTCAGATAAGTTTTTTATTGTTAAATCAACAAGCGATATTGAGTTACTTGATAGAGAAAGACTAGGGATAGCTTTTGGTATGGAAAATGGAGCTCCAATTGAAGGAGATCTATCGAGAGTTCAGTTCTACCATGATAAAGGAATTAGATATATAACCTTAACTCACTCCAAATCTAACCACATAAGTGACTCTTCTTATGACGAGAACCATCAATGGGAGGGTGGTTTGAGTAGTTTTGGTAAAGAGTTAATAAGAGAAATGAATAAGGTAGGAATAATGGTAGATATTTCTCATGTAAGCGATAAAGCTTTCTATGAGTCTATAGAAATAAGTGAAGTTCCAGTAATAGCAAGTCACTCATCATTAAGGCACTTCACTCCAGGTTTTGAACGTAATGTAAGTGATGATATGTTAATAAAATTAGCCTCTAAAGGAGGAGTAATCAGTATAAATTTCGGTAGCTCTTTTCTAACTAAGAAAGCATTGGAATATAGAAGGAATAGAGAAGGTCCTTATCCTTTTGCCGATGTAACTGATGTTGTCGATCATATTGATAGGGTAGTTAATCTTGTTGGGATAGATCATGTAGGAATAGGTTCCGATTATGATGGAGTAGGGGATACTTTGCCCAGTAATTTGAAAGATGTTTCAACTTTTCCTAATTTAATTTCAGAATTATTAACTAGAGGTTATACAGAAGAGGATATAGAGAAAATCCTTTCAGGTAATATTATTAGAGTTTGGAAAGAAGTAGAGGATTTCGCTAATGGAAGAAAGCCTGTCTAGGGATTTACCTCTTTTTCCTCTTAACGTGAATGTCCTCCCAGGAGGTTATCTTCCTTTACAAATTTTCGAACCAAGATATTTGGATATGGTTAAGAAATCTATGAGCCAAGAGATAGGTTTTTGTGTTCATTTAATTAAGCCAACTAGAAAGAATGAAGAGGTTAGTTTCTATAAAAAAGGAACCTATGTAGAAATAGTGGACTTTAATCAACTTGAGAACGGTCTACTAGGAATAACTGTGCAAGGTAAATATAGAATTGAAGTTTTAGACGAGAATATTCAAGAAGATGGTCTTCGGATTGGAACTATATTTGAGTTAGGAGAAGAAGAAGAGTCTGTTAACTTGAAGCCTTCATACACCAATATATGGAACGTATTAGAAGATTTATCAAACCATCCTGAGATAAAGAAATTACATCTTGAAATTGATTTTAATAGTTCCTCGAATGTGGCTTATAACCTAGCTAGTTTACTCCCCTTAACTCCTCCAGAAAAACAAACCATTCTAGAAGCAGAAAAAAACTCAGAAAAGTTAGATTTCTTGAATCAAGTTTTAAAAAAATTAGGCGGCTGATTAAAAGTTATCCTTCTCGCCAGTTTCCATGAAATCCATAAGGAATTCTATGAGGCAATAAAGCTTTACCTATAGGCCCCTTTTCAACTTGCTGGGCATCTAAGATCATAAGTTCAGAAATATTTTCCCTTCCCTTATAGGCTAAGGCTATAAGGTATCCTTCTCCTTCTTCCGAATCTCTAGTTTTAGGTACAAATATAGGCTCTCCTACCGCATCATATTTTGATAAACCATAAACATTTTTCTTGCCTGTTTGATGGTCATAATGCGCTATGGCATTAAAGCTAATACCTTCTGGATGATCCTCTTCTTTTTTTGTGGCGAAGTAGCCATGTCTATAGTTGAGCATGCTAAATCTTTCATCTAGCCTAGGAAACTCACCTATCTCATCATCAAGGTATTCTTTTTTGATAGTTCCTGAGTTCGAAGATAAATCTATTTCCCATTTATTTAATCTAGCTTCTGCTTTTTTAGGGTCTGGCGTTGACCCATCTACATGAGGAAAAAGTGGTGCTTCTTCAAACTGCATCATATGAGCGATTATTTTATCTCCTTGAGTATAAGCATTCATTGGATGAAATACATAACATGGATCGCTCTCAATCCATTTAATATCATTTGCGGTTCCATCTCTAGGCATTATCCCTATTTGACTATTTCTATTGGCATCCCATGCTATTGGTGGATTGCCTTTCATGGCTTCTCCAAAGTCAATTATTAAAGGAAAGATAGGAAAAATAACATGCTTATCAGTCACTATAAAGTCATGAATCATGCTTGAATAGGGTGTTTGGAATTCAAAGTAAGTTGTTAATTCACCTTTAGCATTGACCACAAAATAAGTAATTTTATTTTCTCCAAATCCATAGCTAAAGCCAAAGAGCTCACCAGTTAAAGGATCTATTTTTGGGTGAGCAGTCATAGCAGACAATAGCTTTCCTTTATAGTTATAAGAGCCTAATGATTCAAGGCTGATTGGATCCAATTCAAAAGGAGGATGGCCTTCCTCTAAAGCTAATAATTTATCACCATGAAATACAATATTCGTATTCGCAGTTCCATCTTCTCCTTCTGGGTTCCATTCAGGATCAGTATCCATAGGATTTAGCAGATTAATTAAAGATCTACCTGCTGCTTTCTCTTGTTTCCATTTTGAAGTTTGAACCCAACGATTCTTGTAAGCTACCTTCCCATTTTCAAAATGGAAAGCATGTATCATGCCATCGCCACCAAACCAATGATAATTACCACCCCTAGGTGGGAACTGAGGATCTGGCCCATTACGATAATAGCTACCAAATAAATCTTTAGGAATTTCACCTTCGACAATCAGATCATTTATGTCAGATTCCATTCTTATAGGAGCATAGTTGCCCCTCAAATTTGGATGATCGGGATATTTTTCAGTCATTATTACTAGCCTTTCTTTTTATTATTAAGAAAATAAGTATAACTGCAATTAGTAAAGCTATACCAGATATTACAAATGAATCAGAAATTTCACCTTCCAGCATAGCTAGTAAAGTTTTGCCTCCAAGATATCCAGGGAGGGTATATAACAAAGCCCAAAGTATAGAAGAAAATAAATCTATAAAAATAAACTTTTTAGTGTTCATTTCAAGAGATCCAGCAGTTATAGGCATTAGAGGTCTTATAGGCCCTATAAATTTACCGACAAATAGACCTAATGTGCCATATTTTATGAAGAATGATCTTCCTTGGTCTAACCAATGAGGATGAGAATTAAAAGGCCAAATATGATCTATCTTCTTACTTATAGACTTACCTATAAAAAAGCTTGAAGAATCAGCCAAAAAACTGGCAATGTATGCAATTAGTATTACTTCTACGATTGTCAGGTCTGTGGAAGCAGCTAAGCCTGATATAACTCCCACTAAAACAACACCAGGAATTACAACTCCAATTAAGGCAAAAGACTCAACAAAAGCAGCCGCAAATAGTCCTAGTGCTATCCAGTCAGGATTTTCCTGCAACCAAAGAGTTACCGTACCTACATCAAACATCTTATAATCTATTCTTTAAATAAAAAACCAATTACATTTTGACAGATATTACGGATTTAACCCAATACATGACGAGATTAGGAGAGGGTGCCTATCAAGCGTCTAGAGATCTATCTTCTTTATCGACTGAGCAAAAGAATAAGGCTTTAGAGCTTATGGCAGAGTCTTTATCTGATAATAAAGAAGATTTATTGGAGGCAAATAAAGAGGATATTAACAAAGCAAATGAGAGTGGAATCAGTAGCGCACTTTTAGACAGATTAGAGCTCAATGAAGATAGAATAGAATCAATGATTTCAGGTTTAATTTCTATCTCTAAACTTCCAGATCCTATCGGAGAGATAACCAATCTAAAACCTACCCCATCTGGAATAAATGTGAGTCAGATGAGAGTGCCTTTAGGTGTAGTAGGAATAATTTATGAATCAAGACCTAATGTTACAGCTGATGCTGCCGGATTATGTTTAAAATCTGGAAATGCTTGCATCTTAAGAGGGGGTAGCGAGTCCATCAATTCAAATTTAGCTATCTATAAAAATCTTTTAAAGGGACTTGAAACTTCAGAAGCTCCAAATAATTCTATTCAACTAGTAGAAACAGTAGATCGGGAAGCAGTTAAGAAGCTCTTATCTATGAAAGAGTGGATAGATGTAGTAATTCCAAGAGGTGGAAAAGGATTAGTTCAACTCGTTTCAGATGAAGCAAAAGTTCCAGTTATCAAGCATTTAGATGGGATTTGTCATGTCTATATAGATGGAGACTGCGATGAAGATAAAGCTGTTTCTATTGCTGTTAATGCTAAAACTTATAGATTTGGAATTTGTGGAGCTATGGAAACACTTTTGGTAGATAGGAAAGTAGCTAAATCTATCTTGCCTAAAATATACGATGAATTCACTAAGGAAGAGGTAGAGATGAGAGGGTGTTCTGTAACAAATGACATTATTTCTGCAGCGTCAGCAAGTGATGAAGATTGGGTTACTGAATATCTAGCTCCTATAATCTCTATAAAAGTAGTTGAAGGCATTAAAGAAGCTATCGATCATATTAATAACTTTGGATCTTCACATTCTGACTGCATAGTTACAGAAGACCTAGCAAAGGCAGAATT
Organism: uncultured SAR86 cluster bacterium; assembly: GCA_902628375.1. Taxonomy (GTDB): domain Bacteria; phylum Pseudomonadota; class Gammaproteobacteria; order Magnimaribacterales; family Magnimaribacteraceae; genus CACOMS01. The sequence goes on from CACOMS010000003.1 coordinate 28,989, forward strand.
ATTCTTAAATAAAGTAGACTCAAGCTCAGTTATGCACAATGTTCCAACTTGCTGGGCTGATGGTTATGAATATGGCTTAGGGGCTGAAGTTGGGATATCGACTGATAAGTTTCATGCAAGAGGTCCGGTAGGACTTGAGGGACTTACTTCACAAAAATACCTTGTAAAAGGGAAGGGTGAACTGAGAGGCAATTAATCTTATAAATGAAAAATAAGATCGGACTTTTTGGAGGTACCTTTAATCCTACACACAAAGGACATACTGGGGTCGTAAAAAAAATACTTGAACTTTCCTTATTTGATCAGATTTATGTAATTCCATCAGCTAAACCTCCTCATAGAGAGAAGGTTGAAGTAGATTTTCATCATCGATTTGAGATGGCTAAGCTTGCTTTTCAAAGTTTTGAACATGTCACAATTGATTCAAGGGAGAACTCCAGGGAGGGTCCTTCCTATGCTCTTGATACTTTTCTTTCGTTTAAGGAAGAATTTAAGCAAAAAGATTGTTTCTGGATTTTAGGAATAGATTCTTTCTTAACTATAAGAGAATGGCATGAATGGGAGCGACTAATAGAAGCAGCAAATTTCTTAATTGTCAGTAGACCTGGCCATGAAATAAATTCAAAAAAAAGAGTTAATCAGATTTTAAAAGAAAGAAGCGCTAGGAGTATAGAAGAATGTAGTAGAGAGAAAAATATATTACATTTAGATTCATTGGACTTTGAGATCTCTTCTTCCAAAGTCAGGTTAGAAATCGAAACAGCTCTTTTTGACCCTAATAAAATAGATGATTCAGTGATAAATTATATAAACAAGAATAATTTATATTCAAAAAGTATATGAGCCCAAAAAAATTAAGAGATAAAGTTATTGAAAGCTTAGAGGAATTAAAAGCTGTTGATCAAGTCTGTTTAGATGTATCTAGTTTAACAACTCTTACAGACTTTATGATAATTGTTACTGGGACTTCTTCTAGACATATACAGTCTTTAGCAGACCGAGTAGTTGAAGATCTTAAAAATCTTAATATTAGACCTTTGAGTCTAGAGGGAGAGGGGTCTCAAGAGTGGGTTCTGGTAGATTATGGAGATGTGATAGTACATTTAATGTCTTCCCAAGCCAGAACTTTTTATGATTTAGAAAGTCTCTGGGATGAAGACCTTTAAATGAAATTAACAGTGCTTTCAATAATCAAAAGTAAACCATCATGGGTAACTGAACAGTTTAGTACATATAGTTCAAGGTTAAATAAGTCCATTCAATTAAATTGGAAGGGTTTAGAGCCAGTAAAAAATGGAAAGGCCTCAGAGAAGGATCAAATTAGAGAAAATGGAAAAAAATTATTGGCTTCTATTCCTGATAATGCTTTCGTTATTGCTTTGGATCAGAAAGGAGATAATTGGAATACACAAAAGCTAAAGAATAATTTTGAAGATTGGATCTCTATCAATAAAGAAATAATCTTTTTAGTTGGGGGTCAGGAGGGTTTAAGCAAAGATTGCCTAAACAGATCTAATTTAATTTGGTCTTTATCCAACTTAACGTTGCCCCATTCTTTTGTTCCTTTGATTGTTGCAGAACAAATCTTTAGGGCTTGGTCTATGACTCAGAATCATCCTTATCACAGGTAAGCTAATGCAGAGGTTCAGAGATCTAGATATAGGAAGGAAGCAGTTGCAAATCTTGCAGTCTCGTTCTTTCTTTATTTTTATTGTAATTACCTTAATTTTCTTAGTTTTTTCTTATCAAATTTTAAGACTTATGGTTTTGGACAATGTGAATTACGTTTCTCAATCTGATCAGAATAGAATAATTACAGTTCCTATCTATCCAGCTAGAGGACTTATTTATAATTCTGAAGGCAATATCATTGTAGAGAATATTGTCTCTCAGGATTTAGTTTTCTATGGGTCTAGTCTTCTTGAACTTGAAGAAAATTTAAATGAAATAAAAGGAATCTTAGGCGAAGAGTCACTTTTATGGGATGCTGGAGAGCAGAGCAGTAAAGATCTATCAATTAATTTAAGACAAGCTATTCTTTATAAAGATCTAAATACTAGTCAGATAGCAAAATTTCAATTAGAAAAATACAAATGGCCTTCGGTCCAGATAAAGCCTTCTCTAAAGAGGTTGGTTATAGATGATAACTTATACTCTCATGTGGTTGGCTATCTTGGTCCTGTCTCCAGAGAGGAAATTTTTTCTTCTAATAACTTTAAGTATCCACTGAACTATTTTTCAGGAAAAAAAGGACTCGAAAAAAATTATGAATCAATATTAAGGGGATCGCTTGGTTATAGATCTATCGAAATAGATGCTTATGGAAATGAAATTAAAGAAATATCTAGGATATCTCCTCAGAGACCTGGGAATTTGTATCTATCTATAAATAAGGAATTGCAACTTATAGCAAAAAATGAATTAAACGGCAGAAAGGGAGCAATTATTGGTTTAGACCCGTCAACTGGACTAGTAAAAGTTCTGGTTAGTTCACCAGATTTTAATCCTAATCTATTTAATGGAACTTCTTCGAGTGGAGAGCTTTCAAGCCTTCTAACAGATAAAGAAAGTCCCTTATTCAACAGGGTTATTTCTGGGAATTATCCACCTGCCTCTACTTTAAAACCATTTATTGGTTTATTAGCTTTAGAAAATAAAATAATTGATTGGGATTACTCTATAGACGATAAGGGGTTTTTTCAGATAGAAGGAGAAGGAAGAAAATATAGAGGCTGGAAGGAAGGAGGTCATGGTGAAGTTAATCTAAAAAAAGCTATAGCAGTTTCTTCTGATGTTTTCTTCTATCAGCTAGCTACTAGTTTAACTATTGATAGACTTTCAAATTTTTTAGAACAATTTGGGTTTGGATTAATTTCTGGAATAGATTTAGATAATGAGTCAAGTGCTAATTTACCAACTAGAAATTGGAAGCTAGGAGCCGTAGGAGAGTCTTGGTTTGTTGGAGATACAGTAAATTTAGGAATTGGTCAGGGCTATATAACCATAACTCCAATGCAGCTTGCTTTAGCAACTTCTGTAATTGTCAATAAAGGCATTGCATATAAACCTAGGATAGTAGAGAGAATAAATCAAAATGAAACTGACAAAGAAATTCTCTATGAAGTAAAGATTCAAGATCAATCGCATTGGGATGGCCTTCAAGATGCAATGGAGGCAGTTACTAACTCTTGGTATGGAACCGCATATAATCTTAGTCTTTCAGGTGAAAATAAAATTGCCGGAAAAACAGGTACAGCTCAGATAAAAAGTCTTACTGAAGAGGGTTTATCAGTTAGGGAGGAATACGAAGAAATTAGAGAAAGTATATCTGATCGTGATCATGCTTTATTTGTAGGTTATGGTCCAATTCAAGAACCTAAACTTGTAATGGTTGTAATTGTAGAAAATGGAGAATCTGGAAGTTCAGTTGCAGCACCCATAGCACAAAAAATAATTGATACTTATTTAAGGGAATCACCATGAGCAGGAATCCTCTAGATTATCAACTTAATAGCTCTCTTAATAAATCAAACAGCTCATTTATTACGGACCCCATACTCTTTACAGCGGTGTTAGCAATTCTAACTTTTGGACTTGTTTGTCTTTATAGTGCTAGTGGACAAGATATTTCGATGGTCACTAAGCAAGGTATTTATATTTCTTTAGGGATAATATTAATGCTAATTATTTCTTCAATTAAAGAAAGATATTATCGACCTTTTTTAATTAATTTATTCTGGATAGGCCTTCTATTGCTCATATGGGTTTTATTTTTTCCTGCACAAGGATACAACACTGATAGATGGATAGATCTTGGTCCTTTTGGTTTTCAGCCCTCAGAATTAGTAAGATTAACTTTGCCGTTAGCAGTAGCTTATCATTTAACAAGAAAAGACAGACAACCAGATTTGTTAGATTGGCTAGTAGTTTTATTTTTCATAGCACTTTCTTCTTTCTTGGTTTTTAAACAACCAGATTTAGGCACTTCTATAATTGTTTTCATTTCTGGTTTTTTACCAGTTTTCCTTAGTGGTTTCCCTCTATCAATTATATTCGCAGGCTCGATCTCTTTGATCGCCTTAAGTCCTCTAATTTGGATGAGTTTGAGTGAATATATGAAGGGTAGGATATTTACTTTTATTGATCCCAATGCTGATCCTTTAGGAGCAGGATGGAATATAGCTCAATCCAAAACGGCTATAGGCTCAGGAGGTATTTTTGGAAAAGGTTATCTTAATGGAACACAAAGTCAGCTAGATTTTTTACCAGAAAGTCATTCAGACTTTATTTTTTCAGTCATAGCAGAAGAATTTGGATTAGTAGGAATATCTTTTTTGTTTTTTTTATATGGAATTATCCTTTATAGGATCTTTGTGATTTCATTTAATGCTAATACTCAATTTTCTAGAGTATGTTCTGCTTCACTCGGTTTTATTTTCTTAATTTACTTAGTCATAAATGTTTGCATGGTAAGTGGTATTTTTCCTGTAGTGGGAGTACCTCTACCTTTAATAAGCCAAGGAGGAACTTCAATAATTGTCCATTTGATGGCCTTTGGATTTGTATTATCTCTAAAAAGAGTAGAAACTTGGTAAGTAATGAACAATAAATTAATTATATTCTTTTCTATTTCCATGATGCTTTTCTTTAGTTTTGCTAAGGCAGAAGAAATTTCTTATTTAGAAAGAGAAGAAGTTAAAGACTTCATCAAAATGATGGAAAAGAAGCATGAATTTAGCTCTTCTGAATTAGTGGAAATTTTAGGAACCGCTGTTCATCAAGAAAGAGTAATAAGGATAATGGATAGACAGCCAGAAGGAACTATGACTTGGTCTAGATATAGAAATATGATGGTTTCTGATGACAGGATTAATCAAGCAAAAGAATTTATTGAGTCTTATAAAGATCAGCTGCTAAAAGCTCAGGATATTTATGGTGTTCCAGCAGAAATAATCGCTTCAATAATAGGAATAGAAACAAGATATGGGAGGATAACTGGAGGAACCAGAGTTATTGATTCCTTAATGACTCTATCATTTGATTATCCGAGAAGGGCAAAGTTTTTTAAAATCCAATTAGAGGAATTCTTGCTTCTTAGTAAAGAGGAAGGTTTAAACCCTAAAAAAATAAAAGGTTCAATAGCAGGAGCGGTGGGTTACGGTCAATTTATGCCAGATAGTTATAGGAATTATGCTGTTGATTTTGATAATGATGGTGTGAGGGACATTGTTAATAACCCAATTGATGCTATTGGAAGCGTAGCTAATTTTCTAAATAGGAAAGGAAAGTGGAGCCCTAATAAGCCTATAGTATTTAAGGCTAAATCTAGAGGAGATGATCCTCAAGTAAAATCAGCTTTTAAGCCTTATATGTCAGTAAAAGAATTAGAGTCCTTAAGTATATATAGTGAAAAACCTATACCCTTGGGCCAATTAGTTGTTCCAGTGAAATTGCCTTTAGAAGATGGCTGGGAGTATAGAGTCGGGTTTGATAATTATTATTCTCTTTCCAGATATAATAGGAGTAAGTTATACGTTATGGCAGTGTCAGATTTTAGTGAAGAAATTTCTAAATTTTTTAAAGAATGAATATGAAAAGAATATTTGAATTAGTTCTCCTACTAAGTTTTTCTTTGGTCTTGGTATCAGAGCAGAGTTTTATCCCTGATCCTCCAAAAATAGGAGCAAAAAATTTTATATTAATTGACTCTATTACCGGGAAGGTCTTAGCTCAACAATCTCCTGATGGCAAAGTAGAACCAGCTAGTATCACCAAGATAATGACAGGGTATGTAGTTGCAGATCAAATAAAGCAAGGTTTTATCTCTGAAAATGATGAGGTATTAATTAGTGAGAATTGCTGGAGAAAGGGTGGCTCTAGAATGTTTATTGAAGCAGGAAAGAGGGTTCTTGTTTCTGACCTCATAAAAGGCATGGTTGTTCAATCAGGTAATGATGCTAGTTGTGCTTTAGCTGAACATGTAGCCGTTTCAGAAGAAGGTTTTGTAGACCTTATGTCTAGATACATCTATGACATGGGGTTGAAGAATACGAATTTTGTTAACGTAACTGGATGGCCAGATGAGAACCACTATTCGTCAGCAAGAGATATAGCCATTCTTTCTAAAAGGTTAATTGAAGACTTTCCCGCTCACTATGATATTTATAAAGAGAAATTCTTTACTTTTAATGACATTAAACAAAGAAATAGAAATAGTCTGTTATGGCAAGATGAAACTATAGATGGTCTAAAAACAGGACACACCGAATCAGCGGGATACTGCCTAGTCTCTTCTGGTGTAAGAAATGAAACTAGATTAATAGCGGTAACATTAGGAAGTTCCTCTGAAAAACAGAGAATAGTAGATAATAGAAGGTTATTAGATTATGGATTTAGATACTTCAGAACAAAGAAAGTTCTCTCATCCATGGAACTATTAGCTGAGGAACAGGTATGGGGAGGAGAAAAAGAGTCTTTATCTCTTTTATCATCTCAAGATGTTTATTTTACTCTGCCACTAAGAGATTTTCAGAATATAAAATCTAACATTGTTTTGGACGATTACCTTCAGGCTCCTATAGCCAAAGATCAAAAAGTCGGTAAATTAGAATTTAGTCTTAATAATAAAGTGATTAAGTCGATTGATATTGTATCCAGCGAAGAGGTTGATTCATTAGGTGTTTTTGGACAAGCTTGGTCCAATATAAAATTGTTTGTCTATCAGTTTTTAATGGAAGAAGATTAACAAGTTCTATAAAACTAACTAACCGATAAACTCTAAAGTTAAGTCTTTTATTTCTATCCAGGGGTTATTCTTACTTTGCCCTTTTATACTAGAGTCAATAAGTGCAATTTTCTTAATACAAGATTCTATAACCTTCTTGTCAGTATTTTTTGAACTTTCTTCTAAAGACGAGATATAAAAACTTGGTCCCCATACGCCCTTTGAAGTGCCTGATGACTTAATCTTATAAAGGTTAGTTACCTCTCTAGCAACAGACCATAAAACTAAAGTTTCAGGAGTTCCTTCGACCCTTAGGTGCTCAAGAATTTTTAAACATTTACTTTTATCTTTATTTACAAAAGCTTTTGAAAAATCAAAGATAGAGTATTTAGAAGAGTTAGAAATACTTTGTTCCATTTTTTCTAGTGATATTTCTTCTTTAGGAAACAATAAGGAAAGCTTTTTAAGTTCTTGAGAAGCAGCCATTAAGTTTCCCTCTGTCTTTTCAAGCATAAGATCATAAGCATCTTGGTTTATATTAATACCCAATTTACTGGCTTTATCTCCTAACCAGCTATAAAGGCTTTTTCCGGTTAAAGGCTGTAGATCAATCATTATTCCTTTGTTTTCTATAGTCTTTACCCAAGCTGAACTTTTACTCCTTTTATCAAGGCCCTCCACCAAGACCAATAGAGCATCTTCATTAGATTTAGATAAATAATCTTTAATGGCCTTAGATCCTTTATTTCCTGGTCCTTGATCTATCATTTTTATTTCGATGATCTTCTTGTTTGAAAATAGATCCATATTTTCTTCACTATCAGAAAGAAATGCCCAATCCATTTTCTGAGTTACCAGATACGAGTCCTTAGTAATAAAATCTCTTTCAGCTAATGAATGGTATATTTTGTTGGCAAGTTCTTGGATTCTTAGAGGCTCTTCTCCTAGAATAATAAAAACATTAGGCTTATCTTTAAGAAGTTTAGCTTCAAGCTGAGATTCAGATATTTTCATCTTCTCTTAAACTTAATAACAATATTCTTAACTTTTGCTGGCTTGATTTAATGAACTCCTGCACTACTAAATTTTCTTCTTCTTCCATTGAGAGTAAGTTTGAGTCGTCATATATGTAATATGAGCTTTCTTTAATCTCTTGTTGAATAGGTGTCTTTACTCTAGAGGTGCTTATTGAGAATTTAAGTAAATACTGGATTCTTACTTTACTTGTTCTTCCATCCAAGCTTGCTGCACCAGAAAATTTTAAAATTTGGTGGTCCTCAATTTTAATTTTTATGACATCTTCTTTTTCTGAAAAGGTATTTAGTTTATAAGCTTCATTTTCTTTCAAGACTTTTAAGAAGAGATTATTAAGTTCTGTATCTTCTGATGAAATAGAAATATTAAAGATTTCATCGTATGAGTTTAGTAATTGATAACTACATGAATAAAGAAAGAATAAACACATCGGGATAAGAAACTTAGAATTAAAGAACGAGATCATTTCTAAACCACAACATTAATTAATTTATTCGGGACATAAATAATCTTTTTTATATCTTTATCATCAATATGTTTTAGAACATTTTCATTTTGTAGTGCTAGCTCTTCTACTTTTTGTTTATCTAGATCAATTGCTACTTCTATTTTTCCTCTTAATTTTCCATTTACTTGAATAACTAGCTCGACTTGATCTTCAACAAGAAGATTTTCATCTACTTCAGGCCAGGATGCATCAATTATCAAATTATTTTCCCCCACCATTGACCAAAGTTCTTGAGTAATATGAGGCGCTATTGGAGAAAGCATAATCAAAATACTTTTGATCGCTTCATCGGCAGCTGATCTTTCAGATATTGATGCTTCATCGCTTAAATAATTCTTAGGAATATAATTTGTAAGCTCCATTATTGCTGCTACAGCAGTATTAAATGCATGCCTTCTTTCATAATCATCTTTTACCTTAGACAAGGTTTTATGAGTTTTTTGCCTTAGTTTATTTACATCATCAGAACTATTTTGAAAGTTCTGTTCTTGTAGAGGTTGACTTTCAACATGACTAATAACGATGTTCCATAAGCGATTTAAATATCTATAGGCTCCTTGCAGTCCTTTGTCCGACCACTCAAAAGATTGTTCTGGTGGAGCAACAAACATTACAAAAAGTCTTAAAGCATCGGCACCATATTTTTCAATTACTTCATTAGGGTCAACGACATTGCCTTTAGATTTTGACATTTTTGATCCATCTTTTAGAACCATTCCTTGGCAAAGAAGGTTTTCAAAGGGTTCAGATCCATCCACAAGACCTAAATCCCTAAGGCACCTATAAAAGAACCTAGAATAGAGTAAATGAAGAACAGCATGTTCTATGCCTCCTACATATTGGTCTACAGGTAACCAATACTTTGCTCTTTCATCAAGCATAGCCTTATCGCTATCAAAAGATGCAAATCGAGCGTAATACCAAGAGGATTCAAAAAAAGTATCAAAGGTGTCAGTTTCTCTTAGATAATTTTTTCCTTTATAAGAAACATCCATGAATTCCTTCATATCAGAAAGGGGTGATTTAACTCCAGAAAACTCAACTTCCTTGGGCAGTATTACGGGTAATTCTTTTGCTCCTTCTGATTTTCCGTTTTCATCTTTTATCACAGGTATTGGCGCACCCCAGTATCTTTGTCTAGAAACACCCCAGTCTCTTAATCTGTAATTGGTTTGTTTCTTTCCACAATTTAATTCTTTCGATCTTTCTTCTATTTTATCGAAGGCTGAATCAAAATTAAGACCATCAAACTCACCAGAGTTTATTAGTATATTTTTTTCTGTAACTGCTCCTTCCTCTATATCTTCATTAGGATTACCTTTTATTACCTGTTTTATATCAAGGTCATATTTCTTAGCAAATTCGTAATCTCTTTGATCGTGGGCTGGAACCCCCATCAATGCTCCTGAACCATACCCAGAAAGAACAAAATTTCCTATCCAAATAGGTATTTCATCATTAGAAAATGGATGTAAGGCTTGAAGGCCGGTATAGATGCCAATCTTTTCCTGTTTGGCCATATCCGCCTCAGAAAGTTTTGTAGAATTGATTTCTTTTACAAAAGATGCAATTTCTTCACTCTTATTAGCTAATTCAAGCGAGATAGGGTGATCAGAGGATAAGGCTATAAAACTAACGCCCATAATTGTATCTGGTCTTGTTGTGAAAACAGTTACTGGCTCTAAGTCAATTGCAGTTTTGAAAGTAAATTCCATACCTTCAGATTTACCTATCCAATTTTTTTGCATGACTCTAACCTGTTCAGGCCAGCCCTTTAATTTATCTGTTTCCTTTAGAATTTCTTCTGCATAGTCTGTAATTTTTAAAAACCACTGGGTTAATTTCTTTCTTTCAATAGTAGCTCCTGACCTCCAACCTTTACCATCTTCTACCTGCTCGTTGGCTAGGACTGTCTGTTCAACTGGATCCCAGTTAACTTCTGCTTCGTCCTGATAAGCTATTCCTTTTTTAGCATTTCTATAAAAAACCATTGTTCCCATTTATAGTAATCAGAATCACAAGTTGCTAGTTCTCTTTTCCAATCATATGCAAACCCCATCCTTTTAAGTTGGGATTTCATATTAGTAATATTCTCATCAGTCCATTTTGCAGGTTGAACTTGATTTTTAATTGCAGCATTTTCTGCTGGCAGTCCAAACGCATCCCATCCCATAGGCTGCATTACATTTTTTCCCAACAATCTTTGAAATCTGCTGATGCTGTCTCCCAGAGTATAGTTTCTCACATGTCCCATATGAGCAGATCCGCTTGGGTAAGGGAACATACTCAAACAATAGAACTTTTCTTTGTTAGGGTCTTCAGTTACAGAAAAGGAATCATTTTCATCCCAGGTTGCTTGAATCTCTTCCTCAATTTTTTGAGGGTTATATTCTTTAGTCATTTTCTGAACCAAGCTTCTCTTCTAGATAATTAATGTTAAAAGTTCCATTAATAAAGTTTGGATCTGTGATAAGTTCTTTATGAAGGTCAATATTTGTATCTATTCCAGAAATATACATTTCATCAAGAGCTCTTAATAATCTTGATCTAGCATCTTCTCTATCATAGGCTCTGCAGACAAGCTTAGCTATTAATGAATCATAGTGAGGAGGAACAACGTATCCATTGTAAAGGTGAGAATCCATCCTTACACCTATGCCTCCAGGAGCATGATAATCAACTACCTTTCCTGGAGAAGGAAAGAAGGTTTTGGGGTGTTCAGCATTAATTCTGCATTCAATTGCATGACCACTAAACACAACATCTTCTTGCTTGATCTTTAATTCTTCATTTCTAGCAATCCTCAATTGTAGTTTCACTAAATCTAAACCAGTAATGCTTTCTGTTACTGGGTGTTCTACCTGAATTCTTGTATTCATTTCAATAAAGTAAAATTCACCATCTTCATACAAGAATTCAAATGTACCTGCACTTACATATTTCATCTTCTTACAAGCTTCAACACATTTTTTGAATATATCTTCTTTTTCTTCCTGGGGAATCCCAATTGCAGGGGCTTCTTCAATAACTTTTTGATGTCTTCTCTGTAAAGAGCAGTCTCTATCACCTAAATGCAATACATTTCCAAATCTATCTGCCATAACTTGGACTTCTATATGCCTTGGTGAAGAAAGAAATTTCTCCATATATATGGTTGAATCTCCAAATGCAGTCTCAGATTCCGCTTGTGTCAATGCAATAGCATCTTCTAGTTCAGACTCATCATTCACAATTCTCATTCCTCTACCTCCACCCCCTGAGGCAGCTTTAAGGATGATTGGATAACCGATCTTCATTGCTTCTTCTTTAAGGTTTTCGTCTATAGGTCCGTCAGTACCTGGCACAACTGGCAGTCCCATTTCTTTAGCAAATCTTTTTGCAGAAACTTTATTACCCATCAATCTTATAATTTCAGAAGATGGCCCAACAAATTGGAAGTCGCTTTTTTCTACTTGCTCAGCAAAATCTCCATTTTCAGAAAGAAAACCATAACCAGGGTGAATGCCATCAGCTCCACAAAGTTCCATTGCACTAATTAATGAAGGTATGTTGAGATAGCTTTTACTTGATTCGGCAGGACCTATACAGATAGATTCATCAGCCATTTTTACATGCATGAGATCTCTATCAGCCTCTGAATAAGCAGCAACAGTTGATATGTCTAGCTCCTTACAGGCTCGCAAAATTCGCAGAGCTATCTCACCTCTATTGGCAATGAGAAGTTTCTTTATCATTTAAGAAATTATGAATAAAGGTTGTCCAAACTCTACAGGGTCAGAATTTTCAACTAAGATTTTAGAAACTGTTCCTGAAAAATCTGACTTAATTTCATTCATCATTTTCATAGCCTCTACAATACAAACTACATCACCTTCGTTAACTTTATCACCCACCTTTACAAATGCATCGGCTCCTGGTGAAGAAGCAGTGTAAAAAGTACCAACCATGGGAGAGGTTATTTCTTCTCCTTCAATTTCTTGTACTTTTTCATTTGTTGCTTGTTGTTCAGATTCTTCTTCCTTAGGACTAGAAATTTGTTCTTTTGTTTCTTTAGATGAGTTAGATTGTGTTGTTCTCTTAACCAATTTAACAGATTCCTCTCCTTCGGTTATCTCCAATTCTTCAAGATCTGATGCTTCAAGCATTTCAATAAGTTTTTTTACTTTTCTTATGTCCATTTTTCCCCTCTAACTATATCTTTCGATAGCAACTTCTAATGCTAATTCATAACCCTTAGTCCCTAAACCAGATATAACTCCATCTGCTATATCTGAAAGAAAAGATTTTTGTCTGAAATCTTCCCTTCCATAAATATTAGAAATATGAACCTCAATAAACTTCTGACCAGTACCATTCAGCGCATCTCTTAATGCTATGCTACTGTGAGTAAAAGCACCTGGGTTGAATATGATACATTTAATGCCTTCAGATTGAGCCTCTTGTATCCTGTCCACCAGTTCATGTTCGGCATTGCTTTGAAAAGAGACTAAATCTGTTCCAGATTTTTTACACATTTCTTCTAATTTATTTTGAATTTCTTCAAGGGTAACATCTCCATAAACTTCTGGTTCTCTCGTACCAAGAAGATTAAGGTTTGGACCATTAAGTAATAAGAAAGTTGCCATTTAAACTAGATTTTATAAGAAATTAAAAGAAATTAAGAGAAATTAATTATTTTTTAGTGCAGAAATTTCAATTGATTTTTTTACCGGGGTATAGCAGTAACCCTTTTTATGACAACCTTGATATTCAATTTCAAGATTATCTAGGTTACTTAGCTCTAGTTTCAAATCAAAATAATTATAAAAGACCTCCATTTCTCCAAAAAATGGATCATCAATTTTGTTTCCTCTAGGTAACTTGATGTCTAATACTTTTCCTTTTGAAGTAAATTTAAACTTATCTCTATACATGTAGCAGTTTTCATCAATTTTCCATTCCAAAAGGATTTTTCTATTATGAATCTTAATATCCAATTGAAAAGCTTTATCAACTGGCAAAATATTTTTGGAAGTAAATATATTTTCTTTAGTAATTGCATTAATGTAACCTTCACCCTTCAAAGCTATTGAAGAAGATCCCAATAGTATTATTAACATTAGTAAAGCCAGTTTATGAGGAAGAAAATAATACATAATATAGTTGTTGCTATTCTATTCTTTCTTATGATCTTTGCCTTCAAATTAAATGCAGAGAGCATTCTTAGTATAAAAGATAATTATGCAAAGAAGCCCTTAAAAGGAATGGACACAACCGCGGCTTATTTTGAAGTGATCAATTCTTCACCTAAGATAATTAGATTACAAGATATTACCTGTGAGGGAGTAAAAAGAGTCAGTTTCCATAAAATGGAAATAGATCCTGAGAATAAATTGATGAAAATGAAATCACTTAAGTCAATAGAAGTGATGCCTGGTTCTGCAAGAAAATTTAAGCCAATGGGAGAGCATTTAATGATGATGGGCTTAGAAGATGGTTTTGAAGAGAAAAGCATAGTCTTTTGTTCTCTCTATGCAAATGACAATAAGATATTTTGGTCTTTTCCTTTAAAATAAACTAAATGAATACAGAAAAGAAATTAGTTGATATAAGTAACCTGACAGTTGAATTCAAGTCCAAAGACCAAGTGTTTAGGGCAGTAGATAACATTTCGTTTGATATATTACAAGGAGAGACAGTGGCCTTAGTTGGAGAGTCGGGGTCAGGCAAATCAGTAACTGCTCTTTCATTACTTCAATTACTTCCAAAACACAGTTCTTTTTATTCAGAAGAATCCTCAATTATTTTTGAAAACAGAGACTTAATAGATATGGAGTTAAAGACAATTAGAAAGATAAGAGGTTCCTCAATTTCTATGATATTTCAAGAGCCAATGACCTCACTAAACCCTTATCAAAGGGTGGGTGATCAGATAGATGAAAGCTTAATTATTCATAAAGGGCTATCTAAGAAGGATTCACGAAAAAGAACCATTAATCTTCTTGATCAAGTCAATATTCCCTCTCCTCAAGATAAAGCAAACTCTTATCCTCATGAACTATCAGGAGGACAAAGACAAAGGGCAATGATAGCTATGGCTTTAGCAAATGAACCTAAATTACTAATAGCAGATGAACCCACTACTGCTCTTGATGTTACTGTAGAAAAGTCTTTATTAGAATTATTAGGAGAGCTCCAAAACAATTTAGGAATGTCAATTTTATTCATTACTCATGATCTTAATATCGTAAGAAAATTTGCAAATAGAGTTAATGTGATGCAGAAAGGTGAAATAGTAGAAAAAGGGAAGGTTGAGGAAGTCTTCGCAAACCCTACCCATCCTTATACTAGAAAACTTATAGATTCTATCCCAAGAGAAAAACAAGAATTAATTAAGACTGAGAGTGCCTTACTAGAGGCTCAAAAAGTCAATGTAAATTACTTACTAAAGAAAAATCTTTTTAAGGAAAACTCCTACTTAAATGCTGTAAAAGATGTAGACATTAATGTTTATCCAGGATGCACTACTGGGTTAGTTGGTGAGTCAGGTTCAGGAAAATCCTCATTAGCTAGGGCCTTGCTGGGATTAGAAGAGTCTGATGGAAAGATATACTTTCAAGGAAAAGAGTTTCTTGATCTCTCAAGTCCAGAATTTAGACAGATAAAGAAAGATTTTCAGATTGTCTTTCAGGACCCTTTTGGCTCTCTTTCACCTAGACAAACTATCGGAGATATTATTGGTGAAGGATTAAAGGTCCATTTTCCTGATTTAAATAAAGCCCAAAGAACAGAAAAGATATTACAGTCCTTAAAGGATGTTGAATTAGATAAGAATTTTGTAAATAGATTTCCTCATGAACTTTCAGGAGGTCAAAGGCAAAGAGTTGCTATAGCAAGGGCAATTATTTTAGAACCTAAATTGATATTATTAGATGAGCCTACTTCAGCATTAGATGTTTCAATCCAGATGCAAATTCTAGAGCTCTTATTAAAACTGCAAAATAGGCTAGGACTTTCTTATCTCTGTATCAGTCATGACTTGAGAGTAATAAGAGCTTTATCTGATG
Source organism: uncultured SAR86 cluster bacterium (assembly GCA_902628375.1). Lineage (GTDB taxonomy): Bacteria > Pseudomonadota > Gammaproteobacteria > Magnimaribacterales > Magnimaribacteraceae > CACOMS01. The sequence goes on from CACOMS010000003.1 coordinate 44,302, forward strand.
AAGTTTATGTAATGAAGGATGGCGAGGTAGTTGAAAAAGGTATGGCTGATCAGGTTTTCAACTCTCCTCAGAATGAATACACTAAGGAGTTAATTTCGGCTGCTATACACTAATGGTTATTAATGACAGATAAAAAAAGAAAATACTCATCGATCATAGTAGATGGAGTAGAGCAAGCTCCTTCTAGAGCTATGTTACGAGCAGTAGGTTTTGAAGAAGAAGATTTCTCAAAACCTCAGGTAGGCATTGCCTCAACATGGAGTATGGTCACTCCATGCAATATGCACATAGATAAGTTAGCTAAAGAGTCTGCAAGAGGAGCTGATGAAGCAGGAACAAAGTCCATCATCTTTAATACGATTACTATTTCAGATGGAATTTCTATGGGAACTAAAGGAATGCGTTACTCTCTAGTTTCAAGGGAAGTGATAGCTGATTCGATTGAAACAGTAGTAGCAGGACAGTTATTTGATGGATTAGTTGCTATAGGTGGATGCGATAAAAATATGCCTGGATGCATGATGGCTATAGCAAGACTAAATAGACCAGCTATTTTTGTTTATGGAGGGAGTATTCAACCCGGAGAAGGAAGAACAGATGTGGTGTCTGTATTTGAAGCTGTTGGCGCACATTCAGATGGAAAGTTATCAGACATTGAGCTTCTAGATATTGAATCCAAAGCAATACCTGGACCAGGCTCCTGTGGTGGAATGTATACAGCTAATACTATGGCTTCTGCTATAGAAGCTCTTGGTATGAGTTTACCTGGAAGTTCTGCCCAAGAAGCTATTTCTTCTGATAAAGAAAAGGATTCATACAACGCCGGAAAATTTTTAAGTCATTTAATAGAGAAAGACATAAAACCCAGAGACATTCTCACGAAAGAAGCTTTTGAAAATGCCATCACTGTAGTTATAGCTTTAGGTGGGTCTACTAATGCTGTTTTACATTTATTAGCAATTGCACATGAAGCAAAAGTAGACTTATGCTTAGACGATTTTACTCGTATTGGAGAGAGGGTACCTGTTTTGGCTGATGTTAGGCCAAGTGGAAATTATCTAATGTCTGAATTAATAGAGATTGGAGGAATTAGACCTTTAATGAAAATGTTATTAGAGCAAGACCTCTTGAATGGAGACTGCCTGACTGTAACTGGTAAGACTATTAGAGAAAATCTTTCAGAAGTGGATGATTACCCAAGTGGACAATCGATAGTGAAGGGTTTCAGTGAACCCATAAAAAAAGATAGTCATTTAAGAATTCTTTATGGGAATTTATCTCCAGAAGGAGCTGTTGCAAAAATTTCAGGTAAAGAAGGTACTAAATTTAAAGGTAGTGCTAGGCCATTTAATTCAGAAGAGGAAGCTATGGAAGCAATTCTTGGTGGTCATATTAAAGAAGGTGATGTTGTCATTATTAGATACGAAGGACCCCAGGGAGGACCTGGTATGAGAGAGATGTTAAGCCCTACATCTGCAATCATGGGTAGGGGTTTAGGTGAAAAAGTAGCATTTTTGACAGATGGGAGGTTCTCTGGTGGAACTCATGGATTTGTAGTCGGACATATAACTCCAGAAGCTCATTTAGGTGGTCCTTTGGCATTAGTAGAGAAGGGGGATCAGATAGAAATAGATGCAGATAAAAATGAGATTAATATTTTAGTAGACGAAAAAGAATTATCAGAGAGAAAAAAGAATTGGAAGCCATTAAGCAAAGACGAAGAGAAAGGAGTTCTTTCTAAGTATGCAGATTCTGTGGCTTCAGCTTCTAAAGGTGCAGTCACAACTTAAACAAATAAAAAGACTTGAAAAAAACGAAACTGCCTACATAATAAATCCATCACATGTTAATTAAACCCCGTTACTTTAAGGAGAAAATATGACCGTAGTTACTTTGACGGATGATAACTTTGATGATGAAGTCAGTTCATCAGATAAACCAGTTCTAGTTGATTATTGGGCAACTTGGTGTGGCCCATGCAAAATGGTAGGACCTATCGTGGAAGAGATAGCTGTTGAGTACTCAGATCAAATTAAAGTAGGAAAATTAGATGTAGATATTAATCAAGCTTCTGCAGCTAAACAAAATGTAATGAGTATTCCAACTCTTTTAATTTTTAAGGAAGGAGAAGTAGTAGCTTCTCAAGTTGGAGCCTTAAGTAAAGTTCAGCTAGCAGAATTTATAGAATCTAATATTTAATTGAAATAGCTAGACGCCATTCAATTTGAATGATAGATTGAAGGTGCTCAAGGTTTTTTTTGAGCAAAATCCCAGTTTTATACTAAGAAATGAAGATTTCAGATTTAAAAGAATTACCAGTCCACGAGCTTATAACTTTAGCGGAAGAGTCTGGCGTAGAGAACGCTTCTAGAATGAAGCGCCAAGACGTCACTTTTGCCTTACTCAAAAATAAGGCAGAAGAAGGTGAGGATATTCAAGGTGAGGGTGTATTAGAAATTCTACAGGATGGATTTGGCTTCTTAAGATCTCCTGATTCTTCCTATCTAGCAGGGCCTGATGATATTTATTTATCTCCTAGTCAGATTAGAAGATTTGGATTGAGAACAGGAGATACCATTTCAGGCTTGATTAGACCCCCTAAATCAGGAGAAAGATATTTTGCAATTGTAAAAATCGAAGAGATAAACTTTGGTCCTCCAGAAAAGGATAAAAATAAAGTTTCCTTTGAGAACTTAACACCACTTTTTCCAGATCAGAGAATGGTTTTTGAGTCGGGATCAGGAAGTACAGAAGATTTATCTGCAAGAGTAATTGATCTCACAGCACCTACAGGAAAAGGACAAAGATCATTAATTGTTTCCCCTCCAAAGGCAGGAAAAACTCTTCTTCTACAAAGCATTGCCCACTCAATTGCCAAGAATAATCCTGAGTGCAAAATCATGGTTCTTTTAGTGGATGAAAGACCTGAAGAAGTTACAGAAATGGTTAGATCTGTAAAAGGTGAAGTTATAGCAAGTACTTTTGATGAACCCCCTTCAAGACACGTCCAAGTAGCGGAGATGGTAATTAATAAAGCGAGAAGATTAGTTGAACATAAAGAGGATGTTGTCATTTTACTTGATTCCATAACTAGGCTTGCAAGAGCCTATAACTCAACGCAAGCAGCCTCAGGAAAGATATTGACTGGTGGAGTTGACGCTAATGCCTTAGAAAAACCAAAAAGATTCTTCGGAGCAGCTAGAAATATTGAAGGAGGAGGCAGCCTAACCATCATTGCTACTGCATTAATTGATACTGGCTCAAGGATGGACGAAGTAATTTTTGAAGAATTTAAAGGAACAGGAAATTCTGAGATTAATTTAGATAGAAAGATCGCAGAGAAAAGAGTTTTTCCTGCTATTAATATCAGAAGAACCGGCACTAGGAGAGAAGACCTTCTGACTACAGATGCAGAATTAAGGCATATAACTATTCTAAGAAAACTCCTCAATGAAATGGAAGATACTCAAGCATTAGAGTGGGTATTGGATAAGCTCAAAGATTACAAGACCAATGCTGAGTTCTTTGAGTCAATGAAAAGGAAGTAATCAGTCTTTTTTTAATTTAGCCATCTCTTTAGGCTTTTTTATCTGTCTATTTTTAAAGAACTTTATAATATTTTCTAAAAATCCAATTCCTATTAATAAAAAAAGAGTAGACATCAGCATAAGACTTAAAAGGATTTGACCCGTAAGGAGAACTTCTCGCCCCAAAACAGTTACTAGGTAAGGTTCATACAAAAGATTCTCACTGTTAAAGATCAGTGCTATGAAAACGGAGAAGATTATTGCTAAAAGATAAACTCTAGTCATTTTTTAATGATAAGAGAATATCTCTTTTCACCCTCAATTTTATGTTTAATCTCTTTCCAATGATCAGATAGTTCATCATTCTTTTTTTCGCGTTCAACATAAATAAGTGTATCAGCCTTAATCAGGGCTTGGGATTCTAATTTTTTTAATGCAAGATTAATTAAGTTTTTTCTAAACGGAGGATCTAGGAACACAATATCATAAGGACCATGAGGAATCTCTTTCTCTTCATCAAGTGAATCTATATTGAGAAGTTTAGACTTTTCTAAGCAGTCTAAATTAGAAATATTTTTTTTAAGATCAAAAAAATTTTTACTATTTTTTTCACAAAAAACTACTAATTCTGCTCCTCTAGAAATTGCTTCAATACCTAAAGAGCCGGTTCCTGCAAACATATCAAGGCATATTGACCCTTCTATATCCACCATTAACCAATTAAACAGAGTCTCCTTGGATCTGTTTGTAGATGGCCTTAAAGATGAATTTGGTTTGAAACTAATTCTTCTCCCTTTGTACTTACCGGCTATAATTCTTAATTGAGACATTTACTAACAGTATATAAATAAATTTTATATGGAACAGAATATAAATACAGATTTTCTAGAAGCAATGAGGAAAATGACTTCTACTGTTACTGTCATTGCTTCTAGAGAAGGCGATACACAATATGCAATGACAGCAACTTCTGTAGTGTCATTAACTTTAGAGCCTCCATCTATGCTGATATGCATAAACAAGAATGCTTCAATTCATTCCATATTGAGTGAAAAGGCAAAGCTTTCTATTAATATCTTAAGTACTGATCAAAAAGAATTTTCAGAGCTTTGTAGCAATAAATCTAGAGAAAATGACAGATTTAAAGGAGATGATTGGAGTTATCAAGATGATATTCCTTATGCGACTAATTCGGTATCCTCCTTATTTTGTGAGTGTAAACAAGTTATAGATTATGAGACTCACTCTATTTTTATGTGCAAAATTATATCTCTAATTAATAATGACTCTAGAGACTGTCTGCTTTACCATAACGCTTCATACAACGTTTAATCTAAAGGGGAAAAATAGATATGCTAGCAAGGAGGCAAAGATTACTTATATCTTTAGTTGCTTTCTGTCCCTGGCTATTTTCTGAAATAGTCGTAGATGGCCTTTTAGATGAAGAAGAATGGGCAACCGCTAGAGTAGTTAATCAGTTTTATGAAGTTTATCCTTACTCTTTAGACACTGGCCATGAAGACACAAAAATTCTTATCAAGGAAGACGAAAAGGGTATTTACTTTGGGTTTATAAATACTCAACCAAAAGACACCATAAGACTCAACCAACACCAAAGAGATCAAGGAGTAAGGCCGCCTATTGGAGATCAAAATGGAGTGACTATAGATTTCGATAATGACGGAAGGACAGGTTATCGGTTTATTGTAAACGCGGGAGGTTCGATAATTGATGGCGTCGTAATTAATGAAAATGAGATGAATGACGACTGGGATGGAGATTGGAAACAGGCGACCACTGTGCAAGATGATGGCTGGACTTCAGAAATATTAATTCCTTGGTCTATTGCTCCGATGAAATCGGTAAGTACCGAGGAGAGAGAAATAGGCATATGTTTTTATAGACTAATTATCTCTGAATTTAGAGTATTTGCTACTTGCAGAGGAAGTCCTTACCAAGAGAAGTTCTTATCTATTTTTCCAAAGATAAAAGTAAAAAAATACGAGTCATCTCAACTTGATATTTTCCCTTACCTTACTTTCTCAGACGATTCAGCAATGGAAGAAACTAACACAAAAGGAGGAGCCGAAATATTTTGGAAAATTGATTCTTCCAGACAGCTAAATGCAACAATTAACCCTGACTTTGGTCAGGTAGAAAGCGATGAATTAGTAGTAAACTTTTCTGCTTACGAAACTTATTATTCAGACAAGAGACCTTTTTTTGCAGAAAATCAATCTTTATTTAATGTCCAGGGTTATGAGACTTTTTATGTTATTAATACTAGAAGAATAGGTGCAGCTCCTGATTACGACTGTTCAAATCAATCTGGTTTAAATGAGAACTTATGTAATCAAAATCAAATTGGTACATCTGATATAGATTTTGCCCTTAGATATATTCAACAAACAGAAAACTTAGATATAGGGTTCTTGGGAGCAAGTGAAGCGGATGAGAACTTTAGTCAAGGAAGAGACTTTTATGCTCTAAGGCTAAGAAGAAATTCCGAAAACCTCACATTTGGTTATTTAGGAACCTATGTTGATAGACCAGTTTTAGATAGGGATGCTACTGTTCATGCTAGTGATTTTGAGTATAGGCCTAACCAAAACATAAGAGTTAATGGTGCTCTACTTAATTCAAAGATTAATGATGAGAATGGATATGGATTTAGAGTCGGATATCTGAGAACTCCAAGTAAGAGTTTTTCTACAGGTGCAGGTATTTATTATTTTGATGACACAATCGATCTTAGTGATATGGGTTATCTTTATAGAAATGACTTCTTAATGCTAGCCGGTAGAACCCAGTTTAAAAATACTGACTTACCTTCAGATTCTTTAAGTAGAGAAAGAAATTACGTCCTAAATTATGTGTTCATGACTGACACTGATGGGAATAAAGAACCAACCGATTTTTCAGTGACTCTAGAAAATGGGTTTAAAAATTTTACTGACTTACAGCTAAAAGTATTTTTTAGATCCTCTGGTAGGGATAATCTGATAACACGAAAATATGAAGCTTCTCCTTATATAAATATGCCAAAAGGTTATGGTTATGAGATTCAGTACATGAATATGTCCGGGAAGAAATATAAATTCATGATGAATCTCATGAGAAGAAAAGGTGAGGAGTATGCCTCAGCGCTTGGGTGGAATAAGGCTTATGATTTTATGGTTGAATATACTCCAACTGATTCAATCTCTTATTCCATTTTTTATCAAGATTTAAGAGAGAAAGATTGGCTCAATTGGTTAGAAAATAATCTGCTAGGAACTTATGAAAAAAGACAACGGTTGACTGTAGGTGGGATAAATTGGTTCAAGGGAGACAAGCATGAATTAAGACTTAAAGCCCAAATGGTTGCATTTACGGCTAGATCTCCACAAGCTTACTTAGCTAATAATATTGGAGATTTGATCCAGGCTGATATTGCACTTCCACCAATAACTTTGAGTGATTTAGCTTTTCAAATTAGATATAGGTATGAAATAAAGCCTCTTTCCTATTTTTATTTGGTCTACACGAAAGGTGGACGTGTAGTTCAGTACGATGAAGAAGATAACTTAGGTGAGATATATCAAAGGCCTTGGGATGATCCCGAAACAGATACGGTAACCGTTAAGTTAAGATATAGGTTCTAATGAAGAAAGCTATCTCCTCAATAAAACTTACTTCTTTATTTTTCTCACTTATTCTTTCTGAGTTCATCTATTCTGAAATTGAGGTAGATGGAAAAGTAATAGAAGAAGAATGGAGTTCCGCGATTGCAGTAGAAGATTTTTTTGAGATTTTTCCTTTTACCCTTAATGACCCAGCTTATAAAACTAGGTTATTAATACTTGAGAAAGAAGATGGTTTGTATTTTGGATTTATTAACTCTCAACCTAAAGAGACTTTAAGAAGTCAGCTACATCAAAGAGATGACAGAGATCCAAAAGCTGACAGGGTAGGGGTTTCTATAGATTTTGATGGGGATTCTCTTCAGGCTTATGATTTCACAGTTTCTCTAGGAGGTTCGCTTTGGGATGCTGTTTATACCAATTCAGATCAAGGAGATTCAGACTGGGACGCTGATTGGCAAGCTGCTACCTCGGAAGGAGAGAATGGCTGGTACGCAGAAATATTTATTCCTTGGTCTGTAACGCCCATGAAGAAACAGATTGGCGAAGTCCGAAAAGTTAGGTTGGCCGCCTGGAGACAGGCCTATGAGATATCTAGGGCCTTTTCAACGGCTAGATCTAATCCTTATCGATCTCAATTCTTGTCTTATTTTAAGGAGTATGAATTTAAGAAGGTTGATGCAGGAAGAATTGATTTTTTTCCCTATTTAACTGCTTCAAATGAACGAACTTCAAACTCAACTAACTTTAATGGGGGAGCTGAGATATTTTGGAAAATTGATTCAAATAGTCAATTTAACATTACTTTTGATCCAGATTTCGGACAAGTTGAAAGCGATGATGTGGTGATTAATTTTTCTGCAACAGAAACTTTTTATCAAGATAAGAGGCCTTTTTTCTCTGAAAATCAATCTCTATTTAGAATAGACGGTTATCGCTTCTTTCATGTAATAAATACTCGAAGAATAGGTGCTTCTCCAGATTACAATTGTTCTCAATACGAATCTCAGATTGAAGAGATATGTAATTCTTCTAAAGAAGATTACTCAGATATTGATGCAGCATTCAGATACACAAGTTTAGGTCAAAATTACGATGTAGGATTTTTAGGAGCATTTGAATCAAATTCCCCCTTCAGTAGCGGTAGAGATTTTGCTGCAGCTCGAGTAAGAACAAGTTTTAATAATCTTACCTACGGCTATTTGGGCACCTATACACAGAATTCAGTTCTTGATAGAAACGCGAATGTAAATGCCTTCGATTTTGACTATCGACCTTCCAAAATGACATCTCTATATGCAGTCCTTCTAAACTCAAACGTTAACGGTCAGTCAGGCTATGGAGGAAGAATAATGTTTTCTCATATGTTCAATCCCCAGCTAATGACAGGGTTGGGACTTCTATATATGGGTGAGAATATTGATATGAATGACATGGGATATCAGTCCAGAAATAATCGTATATCGTTTGGCGGAAGAACCTCATATGAGCAAACGGATTTTTCTGAGGAAGATTTAACTCTTAAAAGAAACTATCGAGTATCTTACATGTGGAAGACAAGTAATCGAGGTGATAGAGAACCAGCAGGTTTAGAATTTAAGTTTGAAAATGATTTTAAAAATAATTCTTCAGTTGAATTTGAAATGGATTACTCAACAAAAGGAAAAGACGTAACTATCACAAGAGAAAGCCCATTGGCGTTGTATGTAAATAGACCAGAAGGAAAAGGAGTTTCCTTTAAATACAGTAGCCCAAGAAATAATGAATTTACTTATACGCTTTATGGCAGAAGAGGCAATGGAAGTGAGTATGGAGGCAATAGAGGCTGGACATCTAAATATTATGTAGGTTTAGGATATCAACCTTCAAGTAATCTCAGTTATTACGTAGGATTCTCGGACGAGAAAGAGAATAACTGGCTAAATTGGACTAAAGATAATTTATTGGCTACCTATGATCGAGAACAAAGAAACTTAAATGCAACTATCAAATGGTTTAAAGGCAATAAACATGAATTGCGTGTAAGAGCTCAGTTGGTAAGTTTTACGGCTAGAAATGGAATACCCTATATAGCAGACTCTAGTGGCGACTTATCTCTTTCAAATTACGACGTAAATTCTTTTACGTTGGGAAATTTAGCTTTTCAGGTCCGTTATAAATATGAAATTTTACCTTTATCTTATCTGTATTTAGTTTATACAAAAGGTGGCAGTGTTTTCGAGTTAGATGAAGAAGATAGTTTTGAAGAAATAGTGAAAAGACCTTGGTTAGAACCTGATAGAGACAATTTTACTATTAAAGTTAGGTATAGATTTTAGTTTGAAATAGGAGGGGCAGGAGCTTCGTCTGTTCCTAGTAAACCTAAGGATAATCTGTTTAACCAACTTCTTTTACGTTCGTAGTCTTCCATTTCTGCAAAGTCAGGATAGTTCATTTCTAAGATTGTAAAAGTTTCTTGTTTTAGATCTTCATACCCTAGATTTTCATAACAAGTTATCAAGTTACTCAATGCATATGGAGTTTGAGGGGTATTAGGCAAGTGCTCTATGACATATCTTGCTCTTGCAGCTGCAGCAATATAAGCCCCTCTATCTATGTAGAAGTTAGAAACATATATCTCATGTTTTGCCAGAAGGTTCCTTAAGAAGATTAATCTTTGTTTTGCATGAGGAGCATAGACACTGTTTGGGAAACGGTCTAAGAATTCACTTAGATCTTCAAATGAACTTTGAGCCTGTGACACATCTTTCATCGAAGCGTTGTCTTCTATAAAGCGTGAAAAGAAATTTACATCATCTCTGAAACCAGCTAACCCTTTGAGATAGTAGGCATAATCTATATGAGGATGCCTTGGATGTAGGCTTATAAACCTATCAGCTGCAGAAATGGCCTGCTCAAAATTATAGTTCATGTAATAGGCATATATGAGCTCAGCTTGAGCTTGTTCTGCATATCTTCCAAATGGAAATCTTCTTTCTAAAGCCTCTAGACTAAATATTGCTGATTCATAATTACCAGCTTTTAACCTCGATTGAGCAGAGTCATAAAGCTCCTTTTCCATTAGTCTTTCATCAGGTGCTTCTTCATCATTTGATGAACAAGCAATTACAAGAAATAAAACCGCAAGAGCCTTTAAGGAATTAGTAAATAATGGACTAATCTGACTGTAAAATTTATCCTGTGTTCTCATTAGTTTTGAATTCTACCTATCTATAAGGTTATTTGACAGAAAAGATATCTGAACATCAAAAAAAATAAAATGTCTAAAAGAGTAGTTTTAAGCAAGAAAGTAGATTTGTCTGATGCTGGCATAAGACTTGATAAGTATCTGAGTAGCAATTATCCAGAATTTTCTAGAAATCATATCCAAGTATGGATAGAGGAAGGCAAAGTAACAGTTAATGGCCATAAGGTTAAATCAAAGTTACTTCTAAAAGGAGAGGAAGAGGTAAATATTGATGCTTTAATCGAACCGGTTATTGAAGACAAACCAGAGAATATGAGCTTGAACATAACTCATGAAGATGAAGCAATAATAATCCTAAATAAACCACATGGATTGGTGGTACATCCAGGAGCTGGAAATCATAGTGGAACACTTATGAATGGATTGCTTCATCATAATTCTGATTTAAATCTTTTACCTAGGGCTGGAATAATTCATAGACTGGATAAGAACACTTCTGGAATTATGGTAATAGCTAAGACGGAAAAAGCTTATTTAAGTCTAAATAAGCAGATGAAAGGCAGACAAATAGAAAAACGTTATCAAGCTTTAGTTATTGGCAATGTAAAATCTGGAAAGATTATCAATCATTCTATTGGAAGACATCCTAAGTCCAGGACAAAACAGGCCGTGATAGTAAATGGTCGAGAAGCAGTAACTAAGTACAAAGTAAATAAAAAATTTGATGGCTTTACTCTTCTTGATGTTGAAATAGAAACTGGTAGAACTCACCAGATCAGAGTCCATCTTTCTCACGAAAAGCTTCCTATAGTTGGAGACGTAACTTATGGAGCCAAGAGGAAGTTCCCTAAAGGCATAAATGAAGAGATAAGGAATCTTGTGGGAAAATTTACAAGACAAGCTTTGCATGCCAAGTCTTTGACTTTTATCCATCCTGAAAAAGAGGAAAAGGTGTTTTTTGATACTCCCTTGGCAGGAGATATTGAAGAATTGATTAGTCAATTTAAAGTTTTAAGATGAAAAAGATAGGTTTTATTGGTTTAGGAGTTATGGGCTATCCAATGGCTGGACATATGCAGTCCTCTGGATACGAAGTTTCTGTTTTTAATAGAACAAATCTAAAGGCATTAAATTGGAAAGAGGAATTTTCAGGTAAAGTTTCGTCATCAATTGAGGAGTTATCGGAAAATTCAGATTTTATATTTTTATGTGTTGGAAATGATAAAGATGTGAGATCTCTAGTATTAGGAGAAGGGGGGATATTAGAGAATGCAAGAGAAAATACTCTCATAATTGATCACACAACCACTTCTTCAAAACTCTCGGTTGAGCTTTCTGGTAAATGCCATTCAAAAAATGTTGGATATATAGATGCTCCTGTATCTGGTGGAGAGGTTGGGGCTATAGAGGGTCAATTGACAGTAATGTGCGGAGGTAATCAGAATGATTTTGAAAAGGCTTATGAGTTAATAAGTTGTTATTCAAAATTTATTAAACTCATGGGTCCTTCGGGATCGGGTCAACTTACTAAAATGGTCAATCAGATAACCATAACAGGCTTGATACAGAGTTTAGCTGAAGCTATTTATTTCTCTGAAAAGACTGGCCTTGATACGCAGCAAGTTATTGAAGTAATTTCTAAGGGAGCTGCTCAATCTTGGCAAATGGAAAATAGATGGAAAACCATGGTCGAAGGAAAGTATAACCATGGATTTGCTGTGGATTTAATGAGGAAAGACCTAAAAATTGCTATAGAAGAAGGCAGTTTGAATGGGGCTTCTTTAGAGTTAACTAAGCAAATAGATAAATTTTATGAAGAAATTCAATCTTTAGGTGGCGGTAGATGGGATACCTCTAGTTTATTAGAGAGAATTAAAAGAAATGAGTAGGTTTAGGACAGAAGGAAAAGATATTTATGACTTATTTGATAGGTCTGAAAATAAATTAAGAGAATATGCTCAGGAAAATAATATTAGAGACATATCAGAAAATTTCTATTTAGAGATAATTTCTCCTCTGGTTAATTATTTAGCTTCTTTACCAAAAAAAGCAACTCCTTATTTTATTTGTCTCACCGGGGGACAAGGATCGGGAAAGACCACTATGTCAGAATTTATACAGCTTGTTCTAACCGAGTTTTGCAACAAAAGAACGGTTGGATTTTCAATAGATGATTTGTATAAAACCCAAGAAGAGAGAAAAAAATTAGCTGATGAAATTCATCCATTATGTGAAGTAAGGGGAATGCCAGGAACTCATGATATGAGTCTTGGGTTTGATTTATTTGAATCTTTGTCGAAAGCAAATAATTCTACAAAAACTGCTATTCCGGCCTTTAATAAGCCTTTAGATAGGCACTACCCTAAAAATGAATGGAAGGTATTTACAGGAAAACCAGATTTTATTTTTTTTGATGCTTGGTGTGGCGGAGTAAAACCTATTAGTGAGGACAATTGGGATCCACCTATAAATAAGCTGGAAGAGGAAATGGATCCTAAAGGAGTATGGTCAAAATGGAGCAATCAAGAATTATCTGGCGATTATCAAAAGTTTTTTTCATTAATTGACCTTTTAATCCTCATTAGAGTACCAAGCATGGAGCATGTTTTTCAAAGCAGATGGCTGCAAGAACAAACATTAGAAAAGAATACGTCTAATCCAGAAATGCTAGAGAAAATAATGACCCAAGAAGAAGTTTATAGATTTGTGATGCATTATGAGAGGTTAACAAGGCATATTCTGAAAGATATGCCTAATTATTGTGATATTTTGATAGATAGAGATGAAAGTTTTAATTTTAGATTTACCAGCATTCCGTAAATTGCCTGATTATGGGAGTTTTCTTGACTTAAACCATTCCAGTGGCACAATTCGCTTCCTTTTATTTTGTATAAGAATAATTATTAAATGGCTATAGAAAAACTATCTGGAGCTGATGCTTTAATGCGCTCTCTTAAAGAAGAGGGAGTGGAGCTTATTTTTGGATATCCAGGAGGGGCTTCGTTGCATATTTATGATGCTTTATTTAATCAAGAAGATATAGAGCATATTTTAGTAAGGCATGAGCAAGGAGCAGTTCATGCTGCTGATGGATATGCAAGGGCTTGCGGTAAGCCAGGCGTTGTTTTTGTTACGTCAGGTCCTGGTGCAACCAATGCTATAACTGGACTGGCAACAGCTTATATGGATTCTATTCCGGTTGTTGTCATTTCTGGTCAGGTAAAATCACATCTTATTGGAACTGATTCTTTTCAAGAAACTGACATGATTGGAGTCTCTAGACCTATAGTTAAGCATAGCTTTTTAGCTCAGAGAGCTGAAGATATTCCGGAAATTGTTAAAAAAGCTTTCCACATAGCAACTACAGGAAGACCTGGTCCAGTTGTTATAGATATCCCCAAGGACGTTAGTGAACCTAGTTATACTTTTGACTTTAGTTATCCAGAAGAAGTAGACATAAGATCATACAAGCCAGTTGAAGAAGGACATTCTGGCCAAATACGTAGAGCCGCAAAATTAATTTTAAAATCTGAAAAACCAGTTATATATACAGGTGGTGGAGTGATACAAGACGAAGCTTCCGAAGAGCTTACACAGCTGGCTAAAATGTTAAATTTTCCAGTCACCAACACTCTAATGGGCTTGGGAGCTTATCCTGGAACAGACGAACAGTTTATTGGAATGCTTGGAATGCACGGAACATACCAAGCGAATATGGTTATGCATGAATGTGATTTAATTTTAGCTGTAGGAGCAAGATTTGATGACAGAATAACTAATGAGCCTAAAAAATTCTCTCTAAATTCAAAGAAGATTCATATAGATATAGATCCTGCATCATTATCAAAGATCATAGACGTAGACGTGCCTATAGTTGGTTCTGCAAAAACTTGCCTAAGTCAGCTCATAAAAGAACTAGAAAGGAGATCTTCAGATTACGATTCTTCTAAACTTGATCCTTGGTGGAAACAGATTAACGAATGGAGAGATAAACATGGCTTAAATCATTCCATGTTAGATACGCCTCCTAAGAACGGTAAGATATTACCTCAACAGGTTATTCAGTCCTTATATAAAGAATCAAAAGGCAAAGCTTATGTAACTTCTGACGTTGGACAGCATCAGATGTTTGCAGCTCAGTATTATCATTTTGATAGCCCTAGACAATGGATTAACTCTGGAGGACTAGGAACTATGGGATTTGGTCTGCCTGCAGCTATGGGTGTTCAATTGGCTTTTCCTGATGCTGATGTTGCTTGTGTAACAGGCGAAGGAAGTATTCAGATGTGCATACAAGAGCTTTCAACTTGTTTGCAATATGGTCTACCAATAAAAATTATAAATCTAAACAATTCTGCACTAGGTATGGTTAAGCAATGGCAGGATATGCAGTATGGAGGTAGGCATTCACAAAGCACATATGGTGAGTCTTTACCTGATTTTGTTAAATTGTCTGAATCATATGGACATGTGGGTATTAAAGTAGAAGATTTCAATGATTTAGAAGGTGCAATGAAGGAATGTCTTTCTATGAAAGATAGATTAGTTTTTCTTGATGTTGTAATAGATGAAGAGGAGCATGTTTATCCTATGCTGGAAGCAGGCATGGAGATGAGTGCAATGTGGTTAGATAAAGATAAGAAAACTTGGGAATGAAAAGAGTAGTAGCTTTATTAATGGAAAACCAACCTGGTGCTTTATCAAGAGTGGTAGGTCTTTTTTCACAACGAGGCTACAACATTGAATCTCTAATAGTTGCTCCCACAGATGATCCAAGTTTATCTAGATTAACAATGGTCACAGAGGGAGACGCAAAGGCGGTTGAGCAAATAACAAAACAATTAAATAAACTCATTGATGTAGTAAAAGTGGTGGATCTATCTGAAGAAGAGTTTATTGGTAGAGAATTATTATTAATTAAACTGAGAGCAACAAAAGACCTAAAGACAAAGATTGAGGATTCAAGGGGAGAAATAGTTTTTGAATCAGAGGAAATAATAAACGTTCAATTTGTTGGTTCTTCGGATGAAGTTGATGTCTTTTTAAGTTCTCTTTCTAAAGATGAAATTTTAGAAATAGCTAGATCTGGACTCTCAGGAGTTTCTGCAAGCGAGAAGCTTTTAACAATTTAAGATAAGAGGTAATTATGCAAATTTATTATGATAAGGATGCTGATCAGGAATTAATTAAAACAAAAAAGGTGACAATAGTGGGCTATGGATCTCAAGGTCATGCTCATGCAAATAATCTTAAAGACTCAGGAGCAGATGTCACTGTGGCTTTAAGAGAAGGTTCTAGTTCTATACAAAAAGCAGAAGAAGCTGGATTAAATGTACTTCCAGTTGATGAAGCAGTGAAAGATGCTGACTTAGTAATGATTCTTATGCCTGATGAATTGCAGTCTTCAACATATTCTGCAGAGATTCATAATAATATTAAGCAGGGAGCAGTTCTGGCATTTGCTCATGGATTTAATATTCATTTTGACATGATTCTTCCAAGAGAAGATCTCGACGTAGTTATGATTGCACCTAAAGGTCCAGGCCATACAGTTCGATCTCAGTATGTAGATGGAGCTGGAGTGCCATGCTTAGTCGCAATCCATAAAGATGTTTCAGGCAATGCCAAAGACATAGCACTTTCTTATGCTTCAGCAATTGGATCTGGAAGGGCTGGAATCATAGAGACTAATTTTAAAGACGAAACGGAAACTGATTTATTTGGTGAACAGGCTGTTTTATGTGGTGGATTAACCTCTTTAATACAAACGGGTTATGAAGTTTTGGTAGAAGCAGGATACCCACCTGAAATGGCTTATTTCGAGTGTTTGCATGAAGTTAAATTAATTGTCGACCTCATTTATGAGGGCGGATTAGAGAATATGCGTTACAGCATCTCTAATACTGCTGAGTTTGGAGATTATGTAAGCGGACCAAAAGTAGTTAATGAAGAGACTAAAGATGAGATGAGAGCTATTCTCAAGAGAATTCAATCTGGAGAGTTTGCGAAACAATTCATGGACGATTGCAGAGAGAGCAATGATGGCAGGGGGGGTCCTAAAATGAAACAGTATAGGCAAGAGACGCAAGATCATCCTATTGAAAAGGTAGGTCAAGAGCTCAGAGATATGATGCCTTGGATAGCCCAGAATAAAATAGTTGATAAGACTAAAAACTAGAGAACTGTATGCCTGAAGAGAACGAAAATCTCGACCTTTTTGACGAAGTTGAAGAGGTAGTTTCTAGAGATGGAAAGAAAGTAAAAAGAAGAGGAATTTTTCTTCTTCCTAACTTACTAACCACCACTTCTTTATTTTTTGGATTTTTTTCCATTGTTTCTTCCATACAAGGAGATTTCATATCAGCGGGTATGGCCATATTCGCAGCAGGAGTCTTTGATGGCTTGGATGGAAGAGTTGCAAGACTCGCAAATGCTCAGAGTGCTTTCGGTGAGCAATACGATAGTATTTGTGATGTTATATCATTTGGTCTTGCTCCAGCTATTGCTGTTTTTCTTTGGGGTTTAGAAGATTTAGGTAGAGCAGGCTGGATTTTCTCATTTTTATTTGTCGCTGCTGCAGCATTAAGACTAGCTAGATTTAATGCCAACATTGGTACTGAAGAGAAATTCTTCAGAGGATTACCAAGTCCTGCAGCTGCAGGAACTATTGGTTTCTTTGTTTGGGCAATGGCTTCATCGGGAATTCAAGAAAGCCTTGTTTCCAATATGTTATCAATTCTCACGGCTCTTTTAACTGGAGTGGTTGCAATTCTAATGGTAATTAATGTTCCTTATTACAGTTTTAAGGAAATAGAAAACAAAAGGAGAGTGCCTTTTATAGTTCTTTTGGGGGTGATATTTTTTCTAGCATTGGTTGCATTAGATCCTCCTCTTGTTTTAGTAATCTCTACATCTATTTATACTTTGTCGGGACCTATAATTTGGGCCCTAAAAAGGTTACGAAATTAGTTCTTTCGTTGTAAGATGCGCCATCCACGCAAGTGGGTCTGTAGCTCAGCTGGTTAGAGCGCACCCCTGATAAGGGTGAGGTCGGAAGTTCAAGTCTTCCCAGACCCACCATAATTCTTTAAGGTAACTACTATGGAAAAAGAATTATCAGATGAATGGTTTGAACAGTGGACCCAAACTGACTCATATCTAGCTTCAGACAATCATGTAAACCGTATCCCTCTGCGTCTTCGAAGTTCTAATATTGTAATTTATGGTTCAGCTAACTTATCTGAGGTGCTTAAAGAATTTGAACATGAAGATCATCATCCAATAACAGTTGGAGGCAAAGTTCCTGTGCAGTTATGGTGTAATAACTTTATCGACACAGATTGTGGGCCTGCTGATACCGTCAACCCTTATATTGAGACCTGGTACTCATTTCCTGTAACGCCTAAATCTGAAAAAATTGATCTACCGTATGAGAATCCATTTTCCTATAACGTAGAAGTTCCTGATTCCCTTACCTGGTGTCATCGTGTTCTTTGTGGGCCCTCTAAAGAGGGCTACGAACTAGGAGCTATAGCAGCCATTGCCGGAGGCAGAGAGATATGGGGGTTTCCAAAACACCCCGCATTAGCTGATTTAAAATTTGAATATCATGGTGGCGAAACTGCTTCTTTTAAAGCTTCTCTTCAGGGAAATAAAGTTTTTAAATTAGATATAAAACTCCCAGAAAGTATCTCAGATCATGTTGCTGTAGATATAGATTTAATTACTCCTAAGGGGTCGTGTATCACTCCTAAACAAAATCCATTTAAAGCAAATTATGTAGCCAAGCAGACTCGCTATCAACAGGCATTTACAGCTACTATGAACTTCTTTCCATGGGATCCGGAGACTGATTCCTTTAGCGTTTATCAAGATGAGGAATACTTTGGTTCGTTACTAAAAAGTTGGAAGTTTGAACCAGCTCTAAAAATGCACTCTCCTGATTTGAAGATAGTAGCGTTCAAGCCTGATGGTTGGGATCCAGATTTCAAAGGATAAACAAGAAACAACCTAGTTAATACTGATATAGTTACTTTAATTATCAATTTAAAGGAGTATTAAATGAGTGATTCTTCAGAATACGTCCCACCTAAAGTATGGAAATGGGAAAATGAAAGTGGTGGCAAGTTCGCCAATATCAATAGGCCTATCGCAGGCTCAACTCATGATAAAGAACTGCCAGAAGGAAAACACCCACTCCAACTTTATTCTTTAGGAACACCTAATGGAATTAAAGTAACTATTTTATTGGAGGAACTTTTAGCCTTAGGTCATGAAGGAGCAGAGTACGACGCTTTTATTATAAATATAGGTGAAGGAGAGCAATTTGGCAGTGGATTTGTAGAGATTAATCCTAATTCAAAGATCCCAGCCTTACTGGATAAAAGCACAGATCCATCTACTCGAGTTTTTGAATCGGCAGCTATCATGCTTTATTTAGCTGAAAAGTTTCAGGAATTTATACCCAATGAAGCTTCTGCTAGAGCAGAATGTATGTCTTGGCTATTTTGGCAAATGGGAAGCGCTCCCTACCTAGGAGGCGGCTTCGGTCATTTTTATGCTTATGCACCTGAAAAGTTTGAATACCCAATAAATAGATTTGCTATGGAGGTAAAGCGTCAACTAGACGTATTAGATAAAAATCTATCTTCTAGACAATATTTATGTGGTGATGACTACAACATATCAGATATAGCTGTTCATTCTTGGTATGGCAGTTTAGTTCTTAATAATATATATGAGTCAGCAGAATTTCTTGATGTTGCTTCTTATGAGAATGTTGTTCGATGGGCTAAAGAGATTACTGATAGACCTGCTTACAAAAGAGGGTCTAGAGTAAATCGACCTTGGATGTCTGATGGAATAGCTGAACGTCATGATTCTACTGATCTAGATTAATATCTCTGGCTAGGAGCATAAAATGGAATTCGATGAAGTTGTTTTGGGAAGAAGAAGCATAAGAGGTTATAAGCCTGACCCTGTACCGAAAGAAGTTATAGAAGAGGTACTTGAGTTAGCAGTAAGATCTCCCTCTTCAATGAATACTCAACCTTGGCATTTATATGTAGTTACTGGAGAGCCTTTAGATAAAATTCGAAAAGAAAATACAGAAAGGAATATTTCAGGAGTTCCTCCATCAAGAGAAATTAGAACACCAAATAAAGGCTATGAAGGTCTTCATAGAGAAAGACAAATAGAAATAGCAGTTCAGCTATTCCAAAAGATGGGAATAGAAAGAGATGATAAGGAAGGTAGGCAGGATTGGGTCCTTAGAGGGTTTAGGCAGTTTGATGCCCCTTTGTCTATCGTAGTTACATTTGATAGAGAGTTACTTGATGATGATATTTCAAAATTTGATTGCGGAGGAATAGTTAATGGATTGGTTACAGCTGGCTGGTCTAAAGGTTTAGGGGCAGTAATAAATAGCCAGGGGATAATGCAATCACCAGTGGTTAGAGAGCATGCTGGAATTCCTGATGATCAGGTAATAATGATCTGTGTAGCTATGGGTTACCCAGATGATTCTTTTCCAGCAAATGAGGTGATTTCTAAAAGAAAATCCATTTCTGAATTAGCAACATTTGTAGGTTTCAATGAATAAAAATCGTAAATATGGAGATATAGAATGAAAAAAATCCTATTAGTTTTCTTACTTTGGATAGGTTCCTTAAATATATACCCTCAATACAATGTAGATCAACCTATGAGCCTCATAGAGGTTAATGGAGTTTCAATTGCATATACAACGACTGGAGAACAAGAAAATACACCCGTCTTAATGATCATGGGTCTTATGGGTTCTCATAAAGTTTGGGGAGAAGATATTGTTAATGGGTTAGTTGATGCCGGATATAGAGTAATTCTATTTGATAATAGGGATACTGGTGAATCTGAAAATTTGGATAGATTGGGAAAGCCAAACTTATATTGGAAGTTCGCTATGAATTCTCTAGGAATAGATTTTAGTGCTCCTTATACTCTTTCTGATATGGCTCTAGATGGATTAGGAATTTTAGACCATCTTGGAGTAGAGGAGGCTCATATAGTGGGGGCATCAATGGGAGGTATGATCGCACAAACTTTAGCTTATGAGCATCCTGAAAGAGTTAAGAGCCTTGTATCAATTATGTCTACTACTGGAGCACCTCATCTATCTCAAATGTCACGAAGAAATGAACAAAATTTTAGAAATGCTGGAGAGATGGACCGAGAGAGAGTTCATGCTTATGGGTTCTTTCCAGAAGCCATGCCGAGACAGATGACAGCCATAATGAAAGCTGGAGATCGTTCAGAGCAAGTCAGCTCAATAAATGTCTCTACTCTGGTTCAGCATGGGGTAAATGACACTTTACTTCCTCCAGACCATGGCGAACATACTGCTGAATTAATTTCAGGTTCAGAATTAAAAATTTATGAAAATATGGGTCACAATCTCCCTCCATCTGTACTTCCTGTTCTGTTAGAAGACATGGTTACTTTCTTTAAAAAAGTAGAGAGGTAGATTGACTAATAAAGTTTTAGGGAAATCTATAGTCATAACCGGAGGCGCTAATGGCATTGGAAGGGCTTGGGTAGAAAAGTTTTTCAAAGAAGGTGCTAAGGTTATTGCCTGTGATATTGACACAGAAAATCTAGAAACATTATCAAGTCAGGGCATAAAAACGTTTACTTGCGACGTATCAATTGATGAGCAAGTAAAGCAAATGATTGATTTTGCATCAGCAGAGAATGGCTCTTTAGATGTCTTATTTAATAACGCGGGTCTAGGTTATGGTTATAAATTAGAAGACTCTCCAAAAGGAGAATTTGAAAAACATGTTGCTGTTCATTTATTTGGGTGCATCAGTGGAATGAAATATGCGATACCTATAATGAGAAAACAGGGAGGAGGCAGAATTATTAATACTATTTCAAGAAATGCAGAGACTAATGCACCTACCACTTCAGCATATTCGGCAGCAAAGGCAGCCATCTGGTCAGCCACTAGGGTAACCGCAAACGAGGTAGCCGATTCAAATATACTTATTAATATGCTTATACCTGGACCTACTAATACTAAGATTTGGGGAAGAGATATGAAGCATTTACAGGATCCTGAAGAAACTTACCCAACTGCAAAAATGTTAGCTACGCTTGAAGACGGTCCAAGAGCCAAAGTATTTTGGAATGAAAAGGAGTATCCTATGTTTAATGAGAATAATGAAATATTAAGGTAATTCATGACTTCTTTTCTTAAAGGTTTAGCTTATTTACTTATTTATACAACTCCTATTCAGATTGGTTTTCTGATTTGGATTTTAGTTATTATATTTACTTCAGACTTCTCTTTGATGAATCTTTCTACCAATGATTTTTTATCTCTGAAGATTCCCTGGTTAAGAGACTGGATTTATTCATGGTTTTGGAATGTATGGTTAAATTTTTGGTGGGGATTTCCGGCATTCATAATGGTTTCTTTAAAAACCGTACTAAATTACTTGATTGGAATTTGGTTAATGAATAAAGTTAAAGAGTTAGAGCAAGAATAAAGGTTTAAATTAAAACCTTATTTGAAGAGAGTATATGGTAATTCCAATTGAATTCACAAAGGAGTATATAGAGGAAAATTCTCCTAAAGAAAATCAATTGTTCTCAGGTTTTCTTAAATCTGGTGAACCTTATAAGTCTATTTTTAAGAATAACCCTTGGCTAATCCCTCCTGATACTTCAAAGCCCTTAGAGTGGGGTAAGGGCATGTACTGGGACACAACCGTTGCACGTAAACATGATTATTGGAAGGATTTTGACCTTCCTCAGCCAACAAAAGACATAAATGTAATGAGGCAAAATATCCTAGAGTGGGGTTATTGCCTAGTAGAGGATGCTATGTCGGAAGAGCAGTGCGAAAGGTTTATTTCCAGAATCCATCAACAAGCAAGAGGAGAAAAGCTTGCTGGAGTAAATGCTAAATCTTCTACTGGACAATATCTACATAGCTTAATCAATAAAGGACAAGTTTTTAGAGAATGCATTGAACAGAATCCAAATTCTGTCCAGGCCGGACCACTTATTGAACAAATTTTGAATGAGACTTTGGGTTATGGTTGGATATGCCATAGTTTTCTTTCTAACGGTGCTGATCCTGGAGGATATCCTCAAGGCATGCATATGGACCAAGGCCCCTTGTTGCCTTGGGTGACTGAAGAAGCTCCAGCGCTTTTTAACACTATGTATATACCTCAAGATGTTAATGAAGAAAACGGAGGAACACTTCTTATACCTGGAAGTCATAAAATTTTTATGGAAGCGGGTAGTGGAGGAGAGATTGGTAAATTACCTCCAACTATAAATTTAGAAGCAAAAGCTGGAACTATTATGTTGTTTGACGGAAGAGTTTTCCATGGCACAGGGGTCAATCGAACTGATAAGCAAAGGTTTGTTGCTACCATGAGTAATGTTAAGTCATGGATGAGACAACAAGAAAACTGGGTCCTAACTGTATCTCCAGAGGTTTTAAAGAATGCTAGTCCAAAGTTACTTCATCGGATGGGAATGCAAGCTCTTACTTATGGATCAACCATAGAAGGTTTTGGAATGGGGTCAGCTGGTAAATATAACGAAGCTTCAGGTCTAATTAAGAATTTCAGAATCGCACTTGAAGAAGGTAAATATATTAGAGTTGGTCAGCTTTCTGAAGATTCATCCGAAGAAGAATTAAATCAAGAATTTACTGTCTCTAAGATTTACAAACTCAATAAGGAAGAGTTAGAAGGCTAAAAACTATTCTATCCTCTTTGATAAAGTCAAAGAAAGATTTTCTTTAGGTGCTGTAATAGCATTTAAAACTTGAAGATCAAGATCTATTTTCGATAGTCTCTCTAAAGTATTTACCTCGATTGTTACAGTATCTTGAGGAGGTACCTCTATATAGTCATCATCATTAGCAATTGTAAAACCAGAATTATTTTTTAGAGTAAATTTTGTATCAGAGTTATTTTTGATTCTAACTCTCAACACTGATGAGCTATACATGTAAGAGGCTGAACTTATTTCTAGGCATGCTTTTACTAGCATATCTACATTTCTCTCTTCACCGATTAAAAGATCTTTATACCAAACAACCGTTCTTCTACTGAATAAGGCTGATTTTATTGAATCTTCATTTCTAGCTTTAGATAAAATTAATGTAACTGGTCTATGGCCGCCTGAATGGGGTTCATAATCCCAATCAATTAAGTTGTGAACATCCGATGTCCCCATAACAGTTAATTTATTATCTAACGCTATCTGAAAAGCTTCTTCTGAATAAAACCCTCCATTAATTACTTCTATACCATGCAGGAGTTTTTCATTGATTAGCTTTTCATGGATAGGGTCAAGAATTGCTATGCCATCTGATCTTTGAGCTGTCCATGATGGGTGGTTCCAAAATAAAAAAGCGCCTTGTTTATCTGCTTCTCTAATTGCATTTTCTGCTGGCCAGAGATTTGTAACGGCATAAAATTCCATTACCTTTCCTTCTTGATCTTGGCCCCATTTAACTAAATTTGATGCTTCTTCAATTTTATTTTCATCAAATTTATAAAGTTTATTTGCATCTTTAATAAAAACAGCATTGATATGACCTGGAGAGTTGTAATCTTTGTTCATCTCTCTTGTTATCTCAGCTCCATTTATAACAAGTAAATCATGCTTTCCAGTTGCTTGAGTTGCTTCTTTGAAGGGTCTATTTCTATCTTTGTGAGGGATATCTTGCATATGCGGTTGATATTCCAGATGTTCGGTTAAAGAAATTAGATCAAGCCCATCACGAATGGCTTCTTCTATTCTAATGGGTGGCCATACATGACCATCAGAGAAGGCTGTATGAGTATGTAAGTCACTAATAACAGTTACATATCCTTTTGGGTTTGGAAAATCCATATGACGGGGGGCATCAGGTTTGTGCGCTGAAGACCCTACTGAGCCATGAGAGATTAAACTTAAAGGAAAAAATATGAGTGACAGAGATATAAGAAAAATTTTCATAACTTTCCTATTATGCTTAATTTTCTCATTTTTAATAGATTTTTGTTTATCAATTGCAGTTCAGCTATAGATTATGATTTATTCATTTTTTTTTACTAAAATGTAATTAAAAATAGAGAAATATTATGTCATCCGTAGATTTAGAAAACCTGAAGAAATTAGATTATCCACCTTTAACCCAAGATCTTGATGAAGCTAAAGAACATCTAGACCTTTATGGATTAGCTTTAATTGAAAATGCTCTTTCTGATGAGGAAGTTAAGGAAATGGACGATAGGTTAAATGAGCAGTTTCTTGGTGAAGAAAAATTCAAAGTAGGTTCTAAGCTTAGAGGAGACGAAGGTTTTGGAGTTGAATCCTCCGAAGAACAAAAAGTTAGTAGGTTGGTGTGGAACCTAATAAATAAAGGTGACTGTTTTCTTAAACTCATTGATCATCCAAAGATACTTCCTTTGATTCAACATATTATTGGGGAAAGGGTTTGCCTATGTTCTATGGGTGCACATATGAATGGAAGTGGGAATGAGAGAATGGCATTACATCAAGATCAATGGCCGCTTGTCCCTCATCCCATGAACTTTCCGTTTATGGCCAATGTTATGTATCTAATTTCTGACAATTCTCCTGAAAATGGAGGCACAAGATTAATACCAGGTTCGCATAAATGGCCTGTTGTTGATTACAAAACAGCAAATTCAGAAACAATTCAGAATATGGCGGTTTCTTTAACTGCACCTAAAGGTACAGCAATTGTTTGGGAAGGTAGAGTTTGGCATGGAAATGGTTTGAATAGATCAGGTTCTATGAGAAGTAATATTTCAACAGCCTTCTTACAGCCATGGGTTAAGCCACAAGAGTATCATCAGTACAGTATTAGAGATGAAGTTCTAGAAAAAATAACTGAAAAACAGAAACATATTTTAGGTTTTAGTTCTTTCGGAACTTTGGGTGGACATGATGGATCAAGTGTTTCACCATCTGAATTTGATCCAAAGAGTGAGTCTATAGGTATATTGAAGCCTTAGACTAGTTATAGTCCTATATAGTATTATGTTGTTAATTAAATCTATTTTTGGAGGTATTTATGTTTACTAGAATGGATGAGAGTACAAAAGAAGAGTGGGATCATATAGGCCAGGAGCATGCTCCACACATATTTGATATGCCTAAAAGAATTATCGCTATGTTGAAGGAACTAGAGAATTTTACTGGAGGTTTTGCTGTGGATCAGCTTCATCATGCTTTACAAACAGCCACTATGGCAAGAAGAGCTGGAGCTGATGATGAAATGGTTCTTATTAGCCTTATTCATGATATCGGTAAGGTCATTAGTGTGATGAATCATGGTCAAATAGCAGCTGAGATAATTAAACCGTATGTTAGCGATGAG
This sequence comes from uncultured SAR86 cluster bacterium, assembly GCA_902628375.1. GTDB lineage: Bacteria > Pseudomonadota > Gammaproteobacteria > Magnimaribacterales > Magnimaribacteraceae > CACOMS01. Next base: position 70,036 of record CACOMS010000003.1, read on the forward strand.
GCTTATCACACAATAAGAACACACCAAGACTTTCAAGGTGAACATTATTATCACTTCCAAGGAAAACCAAGAGACTTAAGAGATCAATATAAAGATGAATCTTGGTATGAAATGGCCAGGGAGTTTACTGATGATTGGGACCAACAGGCTTTTGATCCTGATTACGAATGCGATTCTTTAGAATCTTTTTATCCTTTGATAGAAAAATTCTTTGCAATGCCAAAAACTATATAAAAGGAGTTATTAATGATTACGTTATTTTATGCAGGAGCATTAACTTTTCTCAGTCTAATTTTAGCAGGCAGAATTGTTTCTATAAGATTATCTGATCAAGTTCTTTTGGGAACGGCAGATAACACTAAGTTATTACAAGCAACCAGGGCTCAAGCAAATCTAGTCGAATATGCTCCTTTCTTTTTAATCTTATTGGGATGTATGGAAATGGCAGGTGTATCTGTAGTATCTCTGTATGTTTTAGGAGACTTATTTCTTCTAGCAAGAATATCTCATGCTATAGGACTTTCTAAAGGAGACGGGTCTAGCATTCTCAGAACCATAGGAGCGGTAAGCACCATGTTAATTTTAATTGTTCAGTCAGTTTGGGCTATGTATTTAGCTTCTTCTTGGATGTTAACTAATAATTGGGGAATGTAATAAAGATAAAAGAATAAAAAGCCCTTATTTAAGGGCTTTTTTATTATCTGCCTTTGAATACCGGCTCTGTTTTTTCTACAAAAGCTTTCACGGCATTTTTATGGTCTTCAGTTTGACCGCAGTGAATATGATGAGAAGCTTCCAGATCCATACATTCATCAACTTCTCCAGCCATAGCTCTATTTAAGTTTTCCTTCATATATCTATAAGCGACTGTAGGTCCATTGGCTAATTCTTTAGCTATTTTCATAGTTTTAGACTCGAGCTCATCAGGATCACATATCCAGTTAGTTAGTCCCAAATTTAGAGCCTCTTCAGCACCTACTCGCGAAGAGAGGAAGTATAATTCTCTAGCTTTTGCAGACCCAATAAGCTGAGTCATAAAGTAAGTACCTCCATAATCTCCTGAAAAACCTACCTTAGCAAACGCAGTAGTCATAAAAGCATTACTAGACATTATCCTTAAATCGCAAGCTAGAGCTAAGGACAAACCAGCTCCAGCAGCTGCACCTGGAAGCGATGCTATGGTTGGTTTGGGCATTTTGAATAATTTACCAGCAGTTGCACGTTGATTATCCCTTTGTCTATGAATTGCTCCATCTATTGTGTTGTCACCAACTGTTCCATCTCCAGATGAGGCCATGCCTTTTACATCACCACCTGCACAAAACCCTTTTCCTGCACCAGTTAACACTATACATCCTACCTGAGGGTCTAATTCAGCTTCATAAAGTGCTTTTTGTAACGCGGCATTCATTTCCCCTGACATTGCATTTCTAGCTTCAGGTCGATTTAAAGTAATAACAGCTACTTTATCTTCTAGTCTGACTAAAAGATCTGGAGTTCCTGTATCTTCTTGTATCATCTTATTCTCCTAAATTCTTTATTTTGTTATCCTACGATTTATCTCATCTTATATTTAAATGAAGAAATTAGTATTTTTTTTATTAGTTTGTATTAGCTCTAGTGTATTTACTCAAATTGAGCCTAATGTAAAAGAGCTTAAACAAATAAATCCAAAGCATATTCTTATGGTTGGAAATAGTTTTATGTATTACAACGACAGTATGCATAAACCTTTAACTAATCTAATTAAATCAAATAAGAGATTGGGAAAAGGTCATAAACTAAGGTCGATCACGATTAATGGATCTTCTTTGACTTGGCATGATGTAGATTCTTATATCAACAATCAGAATATGGGGTCCTTCTCAATAACTTCTTCTAATGAATATAAACAAAGAAATAGAGAACCCTTTGATATAGCTATTATGCAGGATTGCAGCCAATGCCCTGTTAATGAAGCTAGAAGAGAAAAATTTCATGATGTAGTTGATGAGCATTCTAAAACTTTAAGAAAAAATAAAGTAGAGCCTGTATTAATGATGACTTGGGCTTACAAAAATGTTCCTTCTATGATTGAAGGACTTGCCGAAGAATATCTAAAAGCAGGAAATAGAAATGGAATATTAGTTATTCCTGTTGGTTTAGCTTTTGATGAAATTAACAGAAACTATCCTTCAATAGATCTATACACTTCTGATAGAAGACATCCTTCTAGGGAGGGAACTTATTTAGCAGCTTGTGTAATATTTTCTTCAATCTTTAAGGAATCGCCCATAGGCAATGCTTTTTTATTTGGAATAGAGAGAGACATCGCATTAAATTTACAGAAGGTAGCCTGGGAGACCTCTTTAGGATTCTATAATTAAGAAAGAGTTTTTGTTAAGCTTGTATTTTATGAAAAAGATATCAGAAGTATTATCAGAAAACATTGATTTGATTAGCTATTCAATGCTAGGTCTAGTTTTTTGGGGCAGTATTTTCAATGCTATTTTACTTTCTTTCTTTCCAGATTTTGGAGGCAGCTTGGTCATTAGTTCTTTACCTTATTTTGTCGGATTGATTTTTGGAATTTTAGCCAAATACAAAGAGTGGTCATGGATCAACTAAACAATGAGATGGATTTGTCTATTGATGCTGAAAGGAAAGTAGCTAGATCTTTTATGGGAAGAGTTGAATGGGAGATGATAGCTATAGGTTTAGGTCAATTTGTAGTTTGGATTACAACATGGATTTTGGTGATAAAAGGCGTTATCCCATTATGGGCAGGTTTTATCATCTCTACTATTTCTACAATGAACGCTTATCTTCCCTCTCATGCTGGTCAGCATGGACATTTGTCTGGAAAACATAAGCACTTAAACTGGATTAACCCACTTGTTGGACAAATCTCCTTAATTCCTTTATCACAATCTCATGAGGTATTAAGAGCCACGCATATGAAACATCATGCACATACTAATGACCCAGAGAAAGATCCAGATTACTACCACACGCATGTTGATGGTTGGTTGCAGGCAGCAATAGGAGTGAATAAGCAAACAGGAAACGGTAGGCTAGCTAAGATGGTTGAGGAGTTAGCAGAAGACGACCCTAAATTTGCTGAGTCTATGCGAAAGGGAGGGAATGTATCTATGCTTTTTCTCATCGCCAATATGATCGCAGCTGTAACTTTTCCTTTAGAGACTCTTCTTTTATGGTGGCTACCTAGAAAAATTGCCACATCATACTTGGGTATTGTTTTTTCACATGAACCTCATAAACAACTACCTAAAGGGAGGTATGAAGATACAAGATTTTGGACAAACGGAATACCAAGATACCTTAATCACTCTATGCAAATACATGTTATGCATCACATGTATCCTAAGATTTGCCATTTTGATGAACCAAAAGCTATAGAGGCCTTAAGGCCATTTATGATTGCAAGAGGGATACCTGGAGCTCAAGATAGTCCAGAAAAGATAAGATTTAACCCCATGAGGACTTAATATGAATACTAAATTAAAAAAAATAATTATCGGCGCAGTTATCTTTGTACTAGGTGGCTTAACTTTCAGTTACTTAACTTTCAGTTATGGGCTGTCTAGCTATATTCAAAATCAAGCTATGAGTATGGTTGAAAGTGAAGGGTCTATAGAAGATAAAATAATAACTTTTCATCAGATAAGTACATCTGATTTGAAGCCTAAAGAACTAGTCACTCCAAAAGAGAAAGCCAATAATTTAATTCTATTAATTGCAGACGGAATGAGTTTGAGTCAAGTCACAGCCTATAGGCTATTGAATGGTGGACCTAATCATCGTATTGCCTTAGATAAATTTCCTACTACAGGAATTGTTTTGACCCACTCTACTGATGCCTTTATTACTGATTCTGCTTCTTCTGCAACAGCATACAGCACAGGCCAAAAGACAAAAAACGGTGCTCTGGGTGTCGATCCTGAAAATAAAAATATAGAAAATCTTACAGAGACTTTAGATAAGTATGGTTTTGTAAGTTCACTAATTGCTACGTCTGAAATAACTCATGCTACTCCAGCTGCTTTTGCATCCCATGTTGAATCAAGGCGCAATAGTGATGAAATTAGTAAGCAGATGGTAAATGAATCTGTAGTTACCACTTTTTTGGCTGGCGGTAGAAACTTTTTTACTCCTGAAGAGTCAGGGGGAATAAGAAAAGACGGAATCAATTTATTAGAAGAAGTTAAATCGTCTCATATTTTTCTTAGTCATAAAGATGAACTTTCTAATTTTGACCTCGGTCAATCAGGAAAAGTGTTTGGACTATTTGCTGATGAAGCCTTAAGGCAGCAAGAAACCCCTGAAAACCATATAACTGAACCTGAGATGAAACAGATGTTAGATTTTGCTGTTAGTAGATCAGAAAATTATATGGATAAAGGATGTAAGGGTTTCTTTATTATGGCAGAAGGGTCGCAAGTGGATTGGGCTGGCCATGCAAATAATATTGGGTATCTGAATAGGGAAATGGCTGATTTTGATACAGCAGTGGAATGGGCATTGCAATATGCTAAGGACAATAAAGATACTTTAGTTGTAGTTACTGCAGACCACGAGACCGGAGGTCTTTTAATTGAACCGAAGACACTTTTTGGATACACAGGAGATGAAATAAAAATTTCTTTTAATACATCAAAGGGTTTTGGTTCTCACACGGGTGTTCCAGTCCCTGTTTATGCTTACGGTCCAGGTTCTGAGAATTTCTCAGGTACTTTGGACAATACAGATCTTTATAGAGCTATGGTAGCTGCACTAGATCTAGAGAATGAGCAACCTTCCTGCGTGAATAATTAAATTTAACTAAATGACAAAAGACGTCGATCGCAGAGTCCAATTTATGGGCGATCGATACTTATTCTATAAAGAACCTATCAGCATTGAGTCTGGTGAAGGAGTCTGGCTAAAAGATAAATCTGGGAATAAATATTTGGATGTTTATAACAATGTCCCAGTGGTAGGGCATTGTCATCCTAAAGTAGTAGCTTCCCTAAAAGAGCAAGCTTCCAAGCTTAATGTTCATAGTCGCTACATTAGTGACGTAGTTGTGGATTATTCTGAAAAGCTAGTTTCAAAACATGCAAAGGAGCTGAATAGATTAAAAATGGCCTGCAGTGGAACTGAAGCAGTAGAACTTGCTTTAAGGATGGCTAGGGTTTATACGGGAGGGGAAGGAATTATTTGTTCTAGTTCTACTTATCATGGAAATAGTTTCGAAACGATAAGAATGACGGTAGGTCCTTTTGAACCAGAATTTAGAAGAGTCCCATATCCACAAACCTTTAGGCCTCAGAAGCAAGGTTTATCTGAAGAGGAGTTAACAGAATTATATTTAGAAAAAATAAGCGAACAGATACAAGCTTTTAAAAAAGATGGCATTAAGTTTGCTGGCTTAATTTTCTGTTCTATTTTTGCTAATGAAGGCTTACCTAATTTTTCAAAAGACTATCTATCTAAAGCTTCTAAGTTAGTTAGAGAGGCTGGAGGCGTAGTCATATTGGATGAAGTCCAAGCTGGCTTTGGGAGAACAGGAACATGGTGGGGTTATGAATTATCAGGTTTAGTTCCTGATATATGTGTAATGGGAAAACCTATGGGAGCAGGAATTCCAGTGAGTGGTGTTGTTTCTTCTACTGAGATTTCTGATGTATTCCATAAAAAGTGGTCCTATTTTAATACCACTGCAGCAACGCCTGTACAAGCTGCAGTAGGAAGCACAGTGATAGATATAATTGAGGAAGAGGGTCTAATACAAAACGCTAAGAAAGTTGGAGCATATCTAAAAGAACAGCTAGATGAGCTGAAAGAAAAATATGAATTTATTGGAGACGTTAGAGGTCCAGGTTTATTTCTTGGTATAGAAGTCATTGATAATAAAGAGGACAAAAACCCTGATAAACCTTTAGCTGAAAATCTAGTTGAATCTTTAAAGGAAAGATATTTTTTGATATCAAATGCAGGTGAACATCGTAATGTTCTAAAACTTAGACCTCCATTAGTCTTTGATACCAGTCATGCTGATTTACTATTAGATGCTCTAGATCATTCCTTCAAGAAAGTCTCTTCATGATATTAAACGAAGAGCAGAAATACCAAATAGCTAAAGATGCAGTAATACACTGGGACATTGAGGTAAAAGATCTATCTCTTTTACCAATACATACTGAGAATGAAGTCTTCAAGTTAGAAGATGTGAACGGAAATTTCTTCGCACTTAGAATTCATCGCTTTGGTTATCATGATTTAGAGGAATTAGAATCTGAACACATATGGACATCTTATCTAAAGAAGTCAGGATTGAATGTCCCAGAATTTATTAATACAAAGAGAGAGAAACCTTATAAAAAAATTTTTATAAAAAACAGCGAAGATTTTAGGTATGTAGGGATAGTCAAGTGGATTAGAGGAGAAACGCTGGAGGATTCAATACTTAAAGATAGATCCGAATCAAATATCTCTAATATTTTTGAAAGATTGGGAGAATTAATAGCTCAATTTCATATCACTTCTATCGACTGGGATCCTCCTAAGGGTTTTAAGAGACACTCTTGGGATGAAGAAGGACTGATGGGACATGATCCTACTTGGGGCCGATTTTGGGAAATAAAATATGCATCTAACAAACAGAGATCACAGCTCTTAGATATTCAAAATAGGTTATACAAAAAACTTAAAAACTTAACGAAGGGCAACTATTACAGTATGACTCATGCGGATATGAATTGGGGTAATGTATTGATAGAAGGACAGAAATTATCCGTAATTGATTTTGATGATTGCTGCTTTGGATGGCATGCTGCAGACTTAGCAAATTCTATTTGGAACACAGACCCTCAGTTTGCTTCAATCCAAGAAATTTCCAAACAAGCTTTGTTAAAGGGTTATAAGTCATTAAGAAATAATTCTGACCAGGTAATAAAAGATCTTGATCTATTTTATCTAGTAAGGTGCCTACAAATTTTAAAATGGGTAGAAGATAGAGAAAAAGAAATTGGTGATATTGAACCTATTATTGACTCTATATTAAGGCCTGCTATAAATAGGGCTATTGAAATGGAAATAATTAAGAGTTAAACAACATGGCACACCCTTTAGACCAAATAATAAGTGAGGAAATAAACAAAGCCGTTGATCTGTGTAAATCACATCAGGATTTTTGTGAAGAAACTGTATTTTTAAGCATCAGCCTGGTTGAGCCTGATAAAGAGTTATTAAGAAAAGGATCGGATGTAGAGCTTTCAAGAAAGCTAAAAATTAGAGGAATAGATTCTAATAGTGATGGCGGATTTGAATCAATCCTAGATATAACGAATAACCAGATCATAAGTTTAGACAGAGTCTCAAATGATGCCCAAGTAACTTACAGCATGGCAGAAGTTTTTATGGCACAAGAGCTAACCAAGGCCAATAAAGATTATCAAGAGGCTTTAGAAAAGCGAGGTATAACCGATCTTGAGTTAATACAAATAGACCCTTGGCCTGCAGGAGGTATTGTTCATGAAACAATAGAGCCAGGACACCGAGCATTTAAGACCATATCCTTTTTAAAAGAAAATAAGTCAGATAATGCATACGCTAAACCAATAAATGGAATTATTTCTCATGTTGATTTAACCTTAAAAAAGGTAACTTGTGTTGAAGATCATGGAGTGGTTGAATTGCCTAAAGCCCACGGCAGGTATGACGCAGATTCTCAATCCGAACTAAGAGACGAACCAAAAAAGATAGATATTACTCAACCAGAAGGACCTGGATATATTATTGAAGGCAATCTTATAAGCTGGGAAGGCTGGGAACTTAGAGCATCAGTTAATCCAGATGAAGGTCCAGTACTTCATCAAGTGTCACTCAATGGAAGATCCATACTTCATAGAGCGGCGTTATCCGACATGGTAGTCCCATATGGAACTGCAGATCCAATGCATAGCTGGAAAGCAGTTCATGATGGTACTGAGTATGGATTTGGGTCTTTAGTTAACTCCTTAACTTTAGGATGTGATTGTTTAGGAGAAATTCATTATCTGGATGCAAATATGCTTAGGTTTGATGGATCAGTTAACACTATTGAGAATGCAATATGCATTCATGAAGAGGATTATGGGATCCAATGGAAACACACTGATACGAACATGATGGGTGCAAATGAAGTAAGAAGATCAAGAAGATTAGTCATCAGCTCAATAGCAACAATTGGAAATTATGATTATGGATTGTTTTGGTATTTATATCTCGATGGTACGGTTCAATGTGAAGTTAAACTCACAGGTATTGTGGGTGTAAGTTCTTACGATGAATCGATCCATAGAGATGACCAAGATTTCAGAATATCCGATGAATTAGTTTCTCCTATTCACCAACATTTATTTTGTATTAGGTTAGATTGGGATTTAGACAATGGAGATAATCAATTGTTTGAAACCAATATTGAAACTTTACCAGTGAGTAAAGAGAATCCTAACGGCATGCAATTAAGTGCTATATCTACTCATCTAAAAAAAGAGAGTGAAGCAAAGAGAGATATATCTCCTGCTTCAAGCAGAGTTTGGAAAATAGTTAACCCTAATAAGAAGAACTCTTTGGGCTTGCCTGTAGCCTACAAGCTATTACCTGGAAATACACCAACTCTATTAGCTCATCACGACTCTCCTCCAGGGAAAAGAGCTTCCTTTTCTAAACATAATTTATGGGCAACGCCTTTCAAGGCAGAAGAAATGGCAGCTGGAGGTCAAAATGCAGTGATGCATTCTGGTCAAGGAGGATTAGACGATATAACTTCATCAGATAGAGATATAAGTGAATGTGATTTGGTAACTTGGCATACTTTTGGACTTACGCATACACCCAGGCCTGAGGACTGGCCAGTGATGCCAGTTGAATATTGTGGATTTCATCTAATCCCAGTTGGATTTTTTGATAGGAATCCTACTATTAACTTACCTCCTTCTTGTAAGGGGGCAAGTAAATCTAATAAATAAAAAAACTACTCGATATTTTTATGCGTTCCATCGCATAAAGCTCCTTTTGCGCTTTTTTTACATCCGCAAAAGAAAACATCTTTATCTTCTTCAAAAACTATTCTTTCAGGTAAAAAATCTGTTGTTTCATGAGAGCCATCGCAAAAAGGTTGCTTAGAGCTTAGACCACATTTGCACCAATAATAACTTTTCCCTTTTTCTACATGCGTCTTAAAAGGGAATTTCTGTACTACTTTTGCTTCTGACATTTTTTCCTCCATTTAAGGTAAAAATGTAGCACACAGAATTAAGAAATCGCTGTTTGAGAAACTCTCTCAGAATGATAACCATTCTCAACT